>JBPCPA010000281.1:0-14410 GCA_050999655.1 Jatrophihabitans sp. | reverse complement strand
GCTCAGTGCTGGTGGGAGACGGCATCGAGGCGATCCGCGGCCTGGTACATCGCGGCCGTGACCTCGGGTAACCGGTGTCCGCTGGCCTTGACCCGGCCGTCCTCCAGAACGGCCACCACCGGATAGCTGGCCGGCCGGCCGAACGAGTCGAGGTCATCGAAGGCGTGCGGTGCGATAAGCGGGGTGGCGCCGTGCCAGCCGGCCAGGTAGGCGTTCACCTCAGCGGCATCCTCGTAGTCGGCCTGGCCGAGCACCACGAAGGGGATGGGTACGCCGTACTCGAGCTCGTCGATTGCCCGGTGCAGCCGCTCGCAGGTCGAGCAGCCGGGCACCACCATGACCACCAGCGCGGTACCGCCCAACAGCCGCTCCGCCTCGGCCGGCCAGGGCTTGCGGTCCACACTCAGATCGATGCGGCTGCCGGGCTTGGGTGAGGTCACCGGTTGAGCCGGCATGCCGTCGGCACCGTTACGCAACCGGCGCAGGATGCCCACAGTGAGCAACAGGTCAACGGCGACCAGCACCGACAACAAGATGCAGACGGCAGTCAGGACCGCCATATCAACCCACCCTCTCCGATACCGCACTTCGGTTGGCCGGACCACCGGTCGACAGCGCAAGGTACAGGTCTGCCGATCCGGCGAACAGAACGCCGGTGATGACGCCGAGCCCGACGCCGAGCGCGGTATCGCCTGCCGTACCAGCCGGTCCGTCGGTCACCATGGCCAGGCAACCCAGCGCGGCCGGCAGACAATTCAGTGCCAGATGTGCTGGTGTCGGCAACTCGGTCGAGGTGCCGAAACAGTGGCAGGCGGCCAGCCGGCCCGCCCGCCCGCTCAGCGCAACGCCCACGCTGAACCCGAGCAGTAGAACCACCGGAAGGATGAAGCGAGCAAGCGGATGGTGCACCAGCAGCACCAGGCCGCCGCAGGCCAGTGCCTCCAGCAGCAGCACGGCAGCGGCCAGCAATCGCTGGCCGCCGATCGACCTGATGCCGAACTGGCTCAACGACGCCGCGAAATCGTCTAACGCGCTGACCGAGCGCACCTTGGCCAGGAGGGCGACCGCGAACACCACGAACATCGCGGTGGCCGCCCAATCAGCTATCACCGACACACTCCGGTCTCGTCGTCCGGTGACAGCTGATCGGACATGGCCGGCTCAGGCCTACGGGCAGAGAGTGTGATACGCGCTGTACTTGACGGTGCAGCTGGGGTTGTTGACGCAATTGGCGTAGCAGTCATATCCGCGGGTGTGTGCCTTGTTGCAGCAGCAGCCGCGGACGTCTTCGCATGCACCGGCATCGACCGAGCCGAGCGCCTTGCCGGCCAGTGCGTTGCTGATTCGGACCAGAGTTCTCATGTTCGTGTCCTTTCGGGATTCGGGGCACGGGCGGCTCACCCGCCCGAACAGGGTTGGTGGTGGGCGCTCCAGACGGTGGTGCAGTCAGGGTTGTTATACGCGAATGAGGCCTCTCATACTCGCAACCCTTCGTCGGAAGAGCAGAATGTGCGAATCCTCGCTCTTTCGGCAAGAACTGTCAAGGCCTGACGAATCAGACAACCGCCATCGGCGGCCACCGGTCAACCAGCCGATTCAATCGCATTGTTCCTGATCACCTGGGCATACCAGTGCGCCGAATCCTTGCGCGTGCGCTGCTGGCTCTGGTAGTCCACGTGCACGATGCCGAACCGCTTGGCATAACCCCAGGCCCACTCGAAGTTGTCCATCAGCGACCACAGGTAGTAGCCCCGGATGTCGGCGCCGGCCTCGATGGCGGCATGCACCGCCGCCAGGTGGTCTCGGACGTAGGCGATCCGGTCGCCGTCGTGCACCGCGCCGTCCGCTGTCAGCTCGTCGTCGAAGGCCGCGCCGTTCTCGGTGATGTAGAGCGGGGTGTCGGGCAGGTCGCGATGCACCCGTAGCAGCAGTTCGGTGAACGATTCGGGCCGGATCGGCCAGCCCATGCCGGTGTGTGGTGGTGCCATCGGCACGGTGAAGGCCAGGTCGGTGCCTGGCCACTCCTCCGGTGACGGCTCACCGCTGCGGTGCGGGTGGGCGCGCAGGTGGGCACGCAGTTCGTCGGTGGCCGCGGTGATGGTCGCCGGGCTGTAGAAGTTCACGCCGAGGGAGTCGATCGGCACGTTGATCTCGGCCAGATCGCCATCGGCGACGAAGGCCCAGTCGGACAGGTGCTTGGTCTCGGTCAGCAGTTCCTGGGGGTAGCTGCCGGTGAAGATCGGGTCCAGGAAGATCCGGTTGGCGATCCGGTCGACGTGCTCGGTGGCCGCGATGTCGGCCTCGCTGTCACTGGCGGGATAGAGCTGGGCCAGGTTGAGGGTGACCGACAGCCGGGCGTCGGTGACCGAGCGCAGCGCGGTGACCGCCCGGCCGTGAGCCAGGTTGAGATGATGGGCCGCGGTGAGCGCTGCGTGCCGGTCGGTCTCGCCCGGCGCGTGCAGGCCGACGGCGTAGCCGTCGAAGGCGCTGCAGAAAGGCTCGTTCAGCGTGGTAATACCGGGTACCCGGTCGCCGAGCGCGGACCCCACCGCCACCGCGAAGTCGACGAAATGATCGACCGTCTCCCGGCTCGTCCAGCCGCCGTTGTTCTGCAGTGACTTGGGCAGGTCCCAGGGATAGATGGTCAGCTTCGGGACGGCCCCGCGCTCCAACAGGCCGCCCACCAGCCGGGCGTAGAAGTCCATGCCGGCCTGGTTCACCGGGCCGGAGCCGCCCGGGATGACCCGCGGCCAGGACACCGAGAACCGGTAGGAGCCCAGGTTCAGCGAGGACATCAGGTCCAGGTCCTCGCTGAGCCGGTGGTAGTGGTCGCAGGCCACCTCGCCGGTGTCGCCATTGGCGACCCGGCCGGGCGTCTGGCAGAACACGTCCCAGATGCTCGGCAACCGGCCATCGGCGTGCGCGGCGCCCTCGATCTGGAAGGCGGCGGTGGCCGCGCCCCACACGAAGTCCGGTGGAAAGTTCAGGCGATGGGTCATCCTTTGACTGCTCCTTGCATGATTCCGCCGACGATGTGCCTGCCCAGCAGGGCGAAGACGATCAGCACCGGGATGGTGCCGTACAGCGTGCCGGCCATGATGATGGACTGTTCGGGGGCGTATCCGGTGGCCAGGCTCTGGAAGGAGACCTGGATGGTGGGGTTCTGCGAACTCAGCGCGATGATCGGCCAGAAGAAATCGTTCCAGGCGGTCAGAAAGGTCAGCATCGCCAGCACCGTCATTGCCGGCCTGGCCGCCGGCACCACGATCGAGCGAAAGATCCGGAAGGTGCCCGCGCCGTCGACGAAGCCTGCCTCGATCAGCTCGTCCGGCACCGCGCTGGAGATGTACTGGCGCATGAAGAACACTCCGAACGCGGTGACCAGGGTCGGCAGGATCACCGCCTGCAGATGGTTGGCGAAGCCGAACTTCGCCATCATCATGTACAGCGGGATGATCCCCATCTGCATCGGCACCATCATGGTCAGCACGCACAGGCCGAGCAGCACGTTGCGACCGCGGAAGCGCAGCTTGGCAAAGGCGAAACCGGCCAGCGTGCAGAATGCCACGGTGCCCAGCGTGATGCAGGTCGAGACCACCAGCGAGTTCAGCAGCCCCTTGTTCAGCGGCGCGAGTTCGAAGGCCTTGCGAACGTTGCCGAACAGGGCACCGCTGGGTAGCAGCGGCGGGGTCGGCCTGGCGAGTTCGGCGTTGGTGTGCGAGGCCATCACGATCGTGTAGTACAGCGGGAACACCGACACCAGGGTCACCACGATCAGGGCCAGGTAGGTGCCGGGACCGGCCTGCATCGGCTTACCCCGGGTGCGAGGCTTGGCCGGTGCCGCCGGAGCCGGGTCCTCGGGCGCCGGCACGAGGCTCGATCGGGCCACGGTGCTGGTCATCGGATCACCTCGTTGGCGACGGTGACCGGTAGGACCTGCGGCTGGACGCCGATTCGCTGCTCGCGGCGGCGGGAGAGCAGCACGTTGACCAGCACCGCGAGCACGATGATCACGAACATGGTCCAGGCGGTGGCCGAGGCCAGCCCCAGCCGGTCATTGGTCCAGCCCTGCTGGTACATCAGCAGGCCCAGGGTCTGGTACTGCCCGGCCGAGCCGCCGTCGGGCAATCCGCTGTGGTAGAGCAGCGGTTCGCCGAACAGCTGGGCCGCCCCGATGGTGGACACCACGATGGTGAACAGGATCGTCGGGCGCAGCCCCGGGACGGTCACGTACCGGAACTGTTGCCAGCGCGAAGCGCCGTCGATGGCCGCCGCCTCGTAGAGGGCGTTGTCGATGGCCTGCATGCCGGCCAGGTAGATCAGCGCGTTGTAGCCGGTCCAGCGCCAGGTCACGATGGCCGACACCGCGATCTGGCTCGGCCATTTCGAACCCTGCCAGTCGACCCTGGGCAACTGCAGCAGGTGCAGGCCCCAGTTGATGATGCCCAGATCCTTGTCGAACAGTTGCAGGAAGATCACCGTCGCGGCGGCCAGGCTGGTGGCGTAGGGCATCAGCATCGCCACCCGGAAGAAGGTCCGGGCGCGCAGCTTGTAGTTCAGCAGGTGCGCGATACCCAGCGCCAGGCACAGTTGCGGGACGGTGGAGATGATCCCGATCGTGACGGTGTTGCGTAGCGCGTTCCAGAAGAACTTGTTGCTGAACAGGTTGCGATAGTTGCCGAAACCGACCCACTGCTGCTGGTTGTAGGTGGTCAGCCGGACGTTGTGCAGCGACACCCAGGCGGTGTCCAGCCACGGGTAGAGGCTGAACGCCGCGAACACCAGGAAGAACGGTGCGATGTAACCGTAGGCGGCCTTGCTGCCGGGCCGGGTGCGCCGCCGCCGGCGGGCCGGCCGCAGCGTCGCGGGGCCGTCTGTGATCGCTGCCATGCTTCTCCGATCTGGTGCCGGGCTCTCCGGCCGCGTGGTGGGCACGGGCCGAAGAGTCCGAAGCGGGTGAACCGGGGGACCGGGCTGCTAGCCGGTGACCTGCTTGATGGCATCCATCGCGTCGCCGAAGGCCTTGTCCGGGCTGGCGCCCTTGGTTTCGACATTGGTGAGCTGGGTGGTGAAGGCGGTCTGGATCTGGGTGTCGTACAGCCCGATCGGCGGGATCTTCATCGAGTCGGAGATCGCGCCGTAGATGGTGCCGACCGGCGCGTTGCTGAAGTAGGTGCTGGTGGCGCCCTTCACCGAGGGGTCAGCGGCGGCCTGGCTGTTGGATGGCCAGTGGCCGCCCTTGGTCCACATGGTGACCTCCTGTGCCTTGCCGGTCAGCCACTCGACCAGTTGCTCGGCGGCCTGCTGGTGCTTGGAGGCCTTCGGCACGCCCAGCCAGGAACCACCCCAGTTCGTCGCGCCACCGGGCAGCACCGGAGCCACGCTCCACTTGCCGGCGCCGGAGTCGCCCAGCTGGCTCTGGATGTAGCCCATCATCCAGGTGGGGCAGGCGATGGTGGCGAATGCGCCGTTGGAGAAGGCCTTGTTCCACGGCGGCTGGAACTGTGCCAGGCCGGCGGTGATCTTGGCCTGGGACGCCTCGGTGGCGTACTTCCAGGCGTTCTTCACCCCGTCGCTGTTGGCCGCGTCCGGCTTGCCGCTGGCGTTGTTGTACGCCTCGTTGCCCTGATAGACGGCGGTGCTGAAGATGGACGCCGCGCTGTCGACGAAGCTGCTGCCCTTGGGCCTGGTGGCCGAGGCCTGGTACTGCTTGCCGAAGTTGATGTAGTCATCCCAGGTGGACCACTTGGTGGCCAGGGTGGCCCCGTCCGAGGGCAGCCCGGCCGCCTTGAGCAGGTCGGGCCGGTAACAGATCGCTTCCGGGCCGGTGTCGGTTCCCAGCCCCACCGTCTTGTTGTCGGAGCTGGAGGCCTGCTGCCACTTCCAGTCGTAGAAGGACGATTTCAGGCTGGCCGATTCCGGTAGCGAGGCGAAGTCGACGAACTGGCTGGCGTGGTTCTGCACCACGTCGGAGACGAAGCCGATCTCGATGCCCTGTACGTCGTCCAGACCGCTGCCCGAGGCGAGGCGGGTCTTGAGCCTGGTCCAGTAGTCGGAGGACTGCTCGACGTCGTCCTCCTTGATGGTGACGTTCGGGTGCTGCTTCATGTACTCGTCGTAGAGGCCGGCCTCCTTGAAACCGAAGGTGCCGAACAGGCCGACGGTGAGGGTCACCTTGGCGTTGGCGTCGGTGCTGCTGGTCGAGGACTTGCTCGAGGAGCAGGCGGCCAGCCCGACGGCGGCAATCGTGCCGAGCGCCACGGCGGCGATGGTGCGCACTCTGGCGCGGGACGAGCGGGGCATTGAATCCTCCTGAGAAGGCGGTTCGCGATAACAGGCTCGAACCGGTCGCGCCAGGTGTGCGGCCGGGTGCAGTCTCCGTGAGAGCGCTCTCACGACTGCAGCGAGAATGCGGTACCAACCTCGGGCGTGTCAAGCACCTGGACCGGATTGGACATCAATTTGTTGTCACCGCAGCGAAACTTCGCGGTAGCTTCACCGAAACGCCGCTCGGCAGCCGGATCAGGCGGTGGCGCGCCGGATCAGCTCGACCGGCAGCACCGTCTGCAGAGGTGCTGATTCACCAGCGATTCGCTGCAACAACCGGTGTGCCATGGTCTTGCCCATCTCGGCGATCGGCTGGCGGACGGTGGTCAGCGCGGGGTGCGCCAGCTGGGCGTCGCCGATGTCATCGAAGCCCACCACCGCGACGTCGTCGAACACCCGCCGCCCGGACGCCTCGATCGCTCGCATGGCTCCGATCGCGGTGAGGTCCGAGGCCGCGAAGACCGCGTCGATGCTCGGGTCGGCGGCCAGCAGTTCTGCCATCGCCGCACGACCGCTGGCGATACTGAAGGTGCCGTGCGCGATCAGCTCGCCGGGCGCCGGCCGGCCCGCCATTGCCAGCGCCTGCTGGTAGCCGCCGAGCCGATCCTGCCCGGCGCACATGTCCAACGGTCCGGTGATGGTGGCGATCCGGCGGCGGTCCGAACCGATCAGGTACTCCGTTGCCATGGCCGCGCCGCCGACATTGTCCGAATCCACGAAGTACAGCTGATCCGGCCCGGTCAGCGGACGACCACTGAGCACCGTCGGCACCCGGTGTGATTCCAGCTCCTGCGGCAGCTGGTCGCGCCCGTGCAGCGACAGCACCAACACCCCGTCGACGTGACCGCCAGCGGCGTAGTGGATGAACCTGGTGTGCTCCTCGTCGGAGGCGGCCACCGTGAACACCAGCTGCAGACCCGCGGCTGCGATGACGGTCTGGGCGCCGCGCAACATGCCGAGAAAGAAGGGATCACTGAACAGCCGGTCCTCGGTCTCGGCGACCAGGAAGGCTACCGAGTCGCTGCGGCCGGTAACCAGCGCCCGGGCGGCCCGGTTGGGGGCGTAGGCGACCTGGGCGGCGGCGTCCAGGACCGCCAGCCGGGCCTGCTCGCTGACGTTGGTGGCACCGCGCAACACCCGGCTGGCGGTGGCCCGCGACACGCCGGCCCGCGCGGCGACCTCATCGAGGGTCGGCTGGTGTCGGGTGCCCGGACCGGAAGCGCTCACTGCAGCAGTTTTACACGGCCGGCGGCCGCGCCCACCCGCGACGCCGATAACGGTTGAAGTCGCCGTCCGACGGCTGGCCCGTCGCGTGGACAGTGTCTATACCGCGAGGTACGGTCTGCGGGTTCTGACGCATGACACAAAGGGCACACGTTGAAAAATTCGCGATCATGTCTGGCCGCACTCCTCCCTTTTGCCCTCGTAGTCTCAGCCGCGGCGCTCGCCACCGGTGCCGCCGCGGGAGCGCAGCCCCGCTCGGTAGTGGCCCATCCGCAACGCCAGGCACGGCTGTTGGCGCCGGCCCAGCAGTCCGCCCTGAAGGCCTCGGTGCTCGAACAGTGGCGCGCCCACGAGGCGGCTGCCGCCGTCCGGCCGGTGTTGCCGCACCTGGATCCGGCTCTCAATGCCGTCGCCGGCCTGCCCGGCGCGAGCGCGGCCGACGTGCCACTGGCCAAGGACGGCACCGTCGAGGTGAGCGTGCAGGGCCCGTCGGCCACCGCCGCGGTCGCCGCGGTCGGGGGACGGGTGCTGGCCCGGGCCGGTGGGTCGATCACGGTCAGCCTCAAGCCGGCCAAGCTACCCGCGCTGGCCGGTCACGCCGGGGTCAGCAGCGTGCTGCGGGCCGAGCGCGCGGTGCCGCAGGTGACCAGTGAGGGCGTGCAGTCCTCCGGTGCCCAGACCTGGGCAGATGACAATGTCGGCAACGGTGGCACAGGAGTGAAGATCGGCATCGTGGACGCCGGCTTCGGTAACCTGCAGGCCGAGATCACCGCCGGCAATCTCGATCAGGCAACCGTTGTCTACCCGAGCGGGCAGAACCACTGCGCCGATGACACCGCCACCGACCACGGCACCGGGGTGGCCGAGATCGCTCACCAGATGGCGCCGCAGGCCGTGCTGTACCTGTACTGCATCGATGACCGCAACGGCTTCTCCCAAGCCGCAGGCCAGCTGGTGGCTTCCAGGGTCAAGATCGTCAACAGCTCGCTCGGCTTCACCGCCCAGTACCGCGGCGACGGTTCCGCCGGCGCCGGCTCCACCGAGCTGGCCGTCCGCACCGCCCGCGAGGCGGGCGTGCTGTGGATCCAGTCGGCCGGCAACAGCGCGCCGGACCACTGGGCAGGCGGCCTGGTGGATGCCAACCACGACAACTATGTCGACATCAACGGTTCCGCCGGGCCCAACGACGAGGGCGACGCGGTGCAACTGGACCCGCAGTCCTCGGGCAGCGTCGTGCTCAGCTGGGACCAGTGGCCGACCTCCAACCTGGCGGTCACGCTGGCCGTGCAGGAGTTGGACCAGTACGGCGTCAAGGTCGGTGACCCGACCTTTGTCGACCACCTCGACGGCGACGATCCGACGTTGGAGATCGATCTCGACAACAACGCCACCGCGGCCGGTGCCTATCACCAGTACGACATCTTCGTCCTGGTCGGCCCGGGCACCCCGGCGCTGCGCTTCGACCTGTTCTACGGCGGCGATGTCTACCCGTCGTTCCTGAGCGGCATCAACGCGGCCAAGGCGGCGGCCGGCAGCGTCCTCGAACCGGCCACCTCACCGTGGGTGCTCTCGGTCGGCGCGGCGGACTGGCAGAATAACACGTTGGAGAAGTTCTCCTCGCGCGGGCCGACCATCGATGGCCGGGTCAAGCCGGATCTGCTCGGTTTCGACGGGGTGTCGTCCAACCTGTCGGACCTGGTGGCCTCCAACGGCACCCACTCGGGCTTCTTCGGCACCTCGGCGGCAGCGCCGCATGTCGCCGGTGCCGCCGCGCTGGTGCTCGCGGCCAACCCGGCGATGGACGCCTCCGACATCGAGGCGTTCCTGGAACGTCGGGCCAGCCCGCTGGTCAACCCGGCCACCAACGACGCCGGCCATGGCCTGTTGCAACTGGGTGATCCGGCAGATCCGAGTGGTATCCAGGGGGTCGCGGGCTCGGGCTACGTCGCGCTCACCTCACCGGTCCGGCTGGTCGACACCCGCTCGGGCATCGGCGGGCGGACCGGCGCGATGGTGGCCGGCACGGTGCTGCCGGTGACGCTGCCCAGCAGCGGTCCCAGCGCGGTGCCGGCCGACGCCACCGCGGTGGTGGTCAACGTCACCGGCATCAACGCCAAGGGCACCACCTACCTGTCGGTCTTCGCCGACAGCTACTCCGGATCGGACAACCTGAGCCTGAGCACCACCGATCCCAACGCCGCGATCGCTGCGGTGGTGCGGGTCAATTCCGCCCACGGCTTCAAGCTGATGAACCGGGCGGCCAACACCGACGCGGTGGTCGACGTGGTCGGCTACTTCGCCTCGCCCAGCAGCACCGGGGTCTCCGGTTACGCGCCGATCTCACCCACCCGGCTGCTGGACACCAGGTCGAGCATCGGCGGCCACCAGCGCAAGATGGCGCCCAACGAGATCATCAACGTGCCGGTGGCGGGCCAGAGTCCGGTACCGACCGGAGCCACGGCCGCGGTGGTCACCCTCACGGCGTTGAACGAGACCGCGCCGGGTTACCTGCAGACCTTCACGACCACCGCGCCGACGACCTCGTCGCTGGACTATCGCAAGTTCTCCCGGTCGAACCTGGCCGTGGTGGCCCTGGGCCCGGACGGCTCCTTCAACCTGCAGGACCGCACCTCGAGCACCGATGCGATCGTGGATGTGGTCGGCTACCTCAGCGCCAGCGCCCCCGGCAAGTTCGTGGTGCTGCCCTCGCCGCTGGGCATCGTCGACACCCAGAGCGGTAAGGGTGGCCGCAAGGCGGCGCTGAGCGCCAACGCCTCGCTCACCGAAGAGGGCGCCGGCCTGTACGGCATCCCGTATCACGCCAGCGCGCTGTGGGCGAACTTCGACGCGGTCGCCACCGGCACCGGCTACCTACAGGTCTACGCCGCCGACGGCACCGTGCCGCCGACGTCCAACCTGGACTACAGCGCCGGACGCACCGTGGCCAACGCGGTGGTGGCCAACCTGTCCCAGCCCAGCAACGGCGCCGGCCAGTTCACCACCGTCAACCGCAGCGGCGTGACCAACCTCTACCAGGACGTGTTCGGCTACTTCGTCAACGACCCGGCGCCGAACTGATCCCCGAAACAGCTGCCTGCCAATAGCCCCCTCGCAGGCTGGTGGTCGGCTGGCCGAGGATCGTCTGGCAGAATGGCCGACTGAGTACCGGCCGGCGCGCGGACCCTCTCACCGAGCGCCAGCCAGTCCCTGAGGATCATCGTCGCGGTGTCCCCACCAACCGGCGCTCTGATCCGTCCCTGCACATACTGGAGTGACAGACACCCGTGGCAACCAAGATCAAGCTCACCCGCGTCGGAAAGATGCGCGAGCCGCACTACCGCGTCGTGATCGCCGACGCCCGGACCAAGCGTGACGGCCGGTCGATCGAGACCATCGGCGAGTACCACCCGAAGAACGACCCGTCGGTCATCCGGATCGACGCCGACCGGGCCGCCTACTGGCTCGGCGTCGGCGCGCAGCCGACCGAGGCGGTCACCGCGATCCTCAAGGTCACCGGGGACTGGCAGAAGTTCAAGGGCCTGCCGGCGCCCGAGCCGATGAAGCTGGCCGCCCCGAAGCCCGACAAGCGCGCCCTGTTCGACGCCGCGCTCAAGGACTCCGAGGGTGAGCCGTCGGTCTCGGCGACCACCCCGCGCAAGAAGGCCGCGCCGAAGAAGGCCGAAACGCCGGCCGAGGACGCCGTCGAGACCGCCCCGGCCGCCGAGACCCCGGCAACTCCGGCAGACGGCGCGGACAGCTAAGTGCTGGAAGAAGCCCTCGAGCACCTGGTCCGCGGCATCGTGGACCACCCCGACGACGTCGTGGTGGACCTGATCGACAACCGGCACGGCCGCCGGCTCGAGGTACGGGTGCATCCGGAGGACCTGGGCCGGGTGATCGGGCGTAACGGTCGTACCGCCAAGGCGTTGCGGCAGGTGGTCAATGGTGTCGGCGGCAAGGGCATCCGGGTCGACGTGGTCGATACCGATGAGGGCCGCTGATCTCCGGCAGCGCAATGATCGATCCTGACAGCGACGGCGGCGACACCCCGAGCGGGGGAGTCGTCGCCGTCGGTCGTGTAGGCAAGGCACACGGCATCCGTGGCGAGGTGTTCGTCGAGCCGTGGACCGACGCCCCGGAGGAGCGCTTCGTTGCCGGGGCCACGCTGGCCACCGACCCGGTCGAGCGGGGCCCGCTGGTGGTACAGACGAGCCGCAACCACTCCGGCAAGCTGGTGGTGCAGTTCGAGGGCCTCAGCGACCGCACCGCGGTGGAGGCGATCCGGGGCACCCTGCTGGTCATGCCGGCCGCCCGGCGTCCGGTGATCGAGGACCCCGACGAGTTCTACGACACCGACCTGATCGGGCTCGCCGTCCGGACGGTGGCCGGCCAATCGCTCGGTCAGGTGACGGATGTGCTGCACTCGGCGGCCGGCAGCCTGCTGGCCATCGAGGTGGCCGGCCGCGAGGTGCTACTGCCGTTTCGCAAGGAGTTCGTGCCGACCGTGGATCTGGCCGCCGGCATCGCCGAGATCGATCCGCCGGACGGGTTGCTGGAGCTGTGAGCGGGCCGCCGGACCTGTCCGTCGACGTCGTCAGCATCTTTCCGGACTACCTCGCCCCGTTGCGGCAATCGCTGCTGGGCAAGGCGATCGAGCGTGGCCAGGTGCGCCTGGACGTGCACGACCTGCGAGCCTGGACCACCGACGTGCACCGCACCGTCGATGACAGCCCGTACGGCGGCGGCCCGGGCATGGTGATGCTGGCCGAGCCCTGGGCGCAGGCACTGGACGCGATCGCGCCACCGCAGGCCGAGCAACCGCGACTGATCGTGCCGGCACCGACCGGGCGGCTGTTCAGCCAGGCGGTAGCCGCCGAACTGGCCACCGAGGCATGGCTGGTGTTCGCTTGCGGGCGCTACGAGGGCATCGATGCCCGGGTGTCGGAGTACGCCGGAGCGCGGATGGTGGTGGACGAGATCAGCCTCGGTGACTACGTGCTGTGCGGCGGCGAGGCGGCCGTCCTGGTGATCATGGAAGCGGTCGCCCGGCTGATTCCCGGCGTGTTGGGCAACGAACTGTCGGCCCGGCAGGACTCGTTCACCGAGGCGGTCGGCGGCCTGCTGGAGGCGCCGGCCTACACCAAACCGGCCAGCTGGCGGGGCTTGGACGTTCCCGAGGTGCTGCTGTCGGGCCACCACGGCCGGATCGAGCAGTGGCGGCGCGAGCAGTCCGAACTGCGCAGCCGGGTGAGCCGGCCGGACCTGCTCCAGCCCTAACGCGCTCGGGCCGGTTTCTCATTCGCAGTCCTGATATGGCACCATCGAGGGGTTGCCTCGCGACCGCCAGTCGGCTGGATGCGGCATCATCAAGACCACGAGCATTGCCAAGACAGGACGTCCGAACGAGGCGTCGCGCGCCCGGACGCAGAACCGAAGGAAGCAGAGCCACCATGGACACCTTGCACACGCTGGACGCCGAGTCGCTGCGCAGCGACGTACCGGACTTCCGGCCCGGTGACACCCTCAAGGTGCACGTGCGGGTCATCGAGGGTTCTCGCTCCCGGGTCCAGGTCTTTCAGGGCGTGACCATCCGCCGCCAGGGTGGCGGCCTGCGCGAGACCTTCACCGTCCGCAAGGTCAGCTTCGGAGTCGGCGTCGAGCGCACCTTCCCGGTGCACACCCCGGTCATCGAGAAGATCGAGGTGGTGACCCGCGGCGACGTGCGGCGCGCCAAGCTGTACTACCTGCGCGATCTTCGCGGCAAGGCTGCCAAGATCAAGGAGAAGCGGGACGCGATCACCCGCTAGGCCCTGCCGGATCTGACGAGAAACTCGCGAGGTGTCGAACTCCACCATGGGCGAGGACGCCGAGGACAATCCCGAGCTTCGAGCCGGACATCCCGCAACGACCGGTTCACCGGCTGAGCCGGGCGCCGGGGCGCCGGCTCCCGCCGCCGCCGAGCTGATCGATCGCGAGCGGGGCGCCGAGCCGTCCCAGCACGCCGTCCCTCCCGGGTCGGGCAGTGCTACCGAGCCGGTTGACCCATCCGTTGCGAGCGCTGCCGATGCGTCCGATCCGTCCGGCCAGAGCACTTCCGAGCGGGCCGGCGCGCGACGCCGCAAGATGTCGCGTTTCGAGCTGCCGATCCTGATCGTGGTCGCCATTGCCATCGCCATCGTCCTCAAGACCTTCGTCGTGCAGCCGTTCTTCATCCCGTCGGCGTCGATGGAAAAGACCCTGCACGGCTGCACCAACTGTGCCGGTGACCGGATCCTGGTCTTCAAGCCGGTCTATCACGTCCGCGATCCGCATCCGGGCGACATCGTGGTCTTCAAGGCACCGCAGGACTGGGACGAGCTGGCCGGCGTGACGCTGTCGAGCAACCCGGTGGCGCACGCCGTCCAGTGGTTCGGTCAGCTGGTCGGGGTGGTGCCGCCGAGCGAGAAGGATCTGGTCAAGCGGGTGATCGCCATCGGCGGCCAGACGGTGCGCTGCTGCGATGACAACGGCAACGTGCAGATCTCCGACAATGGATCCAACGGCCCGTGGCGAAGCCTGACCGAGCCCTACATCTTCGAGAACAGCTCCTGGAGCAAGTCGGCCACGCCCGGCCTGAAATCGGCGGATGACACCCGCAGCTTCGGCCCGGTGACCGTCCCCAAGGGCCGGCTGTGGGTGATGGGCGATCATCGGGGCGACTCGGCCGACTCGCGCTACCACTGCGGCGACACCGGCTCGGGCCCGAACTGCGATCCGGTCAGCAGCACCGTGCCGGTCTCCGACGTGATCGGCAAGTCGGTGGTGATCGCTTGGCCCCCCTCGCGCTGGCGCACGCTGGGCACCCCGAAGACCTTCACCT
>JBPCPA010000245.1:0-5528 GCA_050999655.1 Jatrophihabitans sp. | reverse complement strand
AGTCATAGCCGGTCTTCATGATGTGTTCCAGGGTGCCCAGGGTGTCGAAGCCCGGGCACAGCGGCACCGTCAATCGCTGGCCGCGCGCGTCGAACCACAGCGAGGACGGCCCGGGCAGGATCCGGATTCCGTGGTTGTCCCAGATCGGGGCGAAATTCTGCAACCCTTCGGTGTAGTGCCACATCCGGTCGGAATTGACCACCCGAGCGCCGGCCGACTGGGTGATGCCGAGCATCCGGCCGTCCACGTGCGCGGGCACGCCGGCCACCATCCGCTTCGGCGCGCTGCCCAGCCGGGCCGGCCAGTTGCGCCGTACCAGGTCGTGGTTGCCGCCGATGCCGCCCGAGGTCACCACGACGGCCTGGGCGTGCAGCGTGAAGGCCCCGGCCGGCACCCGCGAGCTGGGCCGGCCGCGGGCCACCCCGCTCGGTTCCAGGACGGTGCCGTGCACGCCGTCCACCACCCCGCCGGTCAGCGAGAGCTCGTCCACCTGATGCCGGAACAGCAGCCGAACCCGGCCGGCGGCCTCGGCGGCGCGCACCCGGCGCACGAACGGCGCGATCACACCGGGCCCGGTGCCCCAGGTGACATGAAAGCGCGGCACCGAGTTGCCGTGACCGGTCGCCAGGTAACCGCCGCGCTCGGCCCACCCCACCACCGGGAAGAACCGGACGCCCTGCGCATGCAGCCACGGTCGCTTCTCGCCGGCGGCGAAATCGACGTAGGCCTCGGCCCAGCGGCGCGGCCAGTGATCGGTGTCGCGGTCAAAGCCCGCAGTGCCCAGCCAGTCCTGCAGGGCGAGCTCGGCCGAGTCGGTGATCCGCAGCCGTCGCTGCTCGGGCGAGTTCACCAGGAACAGGCCGCCGAAGGACCAGAAGGCCTGGCCACCGAGGCTCTGCTCGGGTTCCTGTTCGAGCAGGATCACGCTGCGTCCGGCATCGGCCAACTCGGCGGTGGCCACCAGCCCGGCGAGGCCGGCGCCGATCACGATCACGTCTGCGTCCGTCACGGCTGCCAGGCTATCCGGTACCGCGCGGGCGGGGCGCGCTCACGCGGTACCGGACAGCCTGGCAGCTAGCAACTGGCCGCCAACTGGTGGCCAACGGGCTCAGAACAGCTTGAGCCCCAGGTAGATCCGGGTGTTCAGCGCCGGCAGACCGTCCAACGGGGCCCCCGGTTCGTCGGCGGCCACGCCGCCGGCGGCGATCCGATCGAGGGTGGCCAGGCCCAGCGGCAGGATGGTGCCGAAGATCGAGTAGTTCGGCCGCAGCTTGGAGTCCTTGTACACCAGGAAGAACTGGCTGCCGTTGGTGTCCGGGCCGGCGTTTGCCATGGCCAGCGTGCCGCGGGCATAAACCCGTCCGGGACTGCCGGCCGGGTCACCCGGCCAGGTCGGCAGGTTGGTCGGCAACTCGTCGCCGAACTGGTAGCCGGGGCCACCCTCACCGGTGCCGCTAGGGTCGCCGCACTGCAGCACCGACAGTGTCGGATAGGTCGTCAGACGGTGGCAGATGGTGTTGTTGTAGAACCGGGATTGCAGCAGGTGCACGAAGCTCTGCACCGTGCACGGTGCCTCAGCCCGGTTCAGCAGCATCGGGATGAGGCCACGATTGGTCACGAAGGTCACCAGCACCTGGCCGCGATCCGGGGTGTGCTTCGGGTCCGGCGGCAGCGACACCGGCCGGACCGCCGGGTCATCCGGTGTCGGGGTGTAGGCGCACGGCCCGCTCGTGGGTTTGGTCGGGGTGGGCGCCGGGCGGGTGCCGGCGTGTGCCTGGGCGGCCGGGCTGATGGCCAGGACCAGCGCTGTCGAGATGGCGATGCCCGTGATGCGGCGGATGAGACGCATGATGATCCTTAAGGATAAAGGGGCGGATGCCGAGATTGTGCCAGCGGTAGGCCGGCAGGAGCAGTCCCCCAGCGCGGGCGCACGAATCCCGGCCATGTTCAGGCAACCAAGCTCAGCCGCCAGGCTCAGTCCGCCAGGCTCAGTCCGCCAGGCTCAGTCCGCCAGGGTCAGTCCGCCAGGGTCAGGATCTCCGGGCCGTCCTCGCTGACGTGCAGGGTGTGTTCCCACTGCGCCACCCAGGAGCGGTCCTTGGTGACGACCGTCCAGCCGTCGGTCCACATGTCCCAGGCGTAGCCGCCGAGGGTGAGCATCGGCTCGACGGTGAAGGTCATGCCGGCCTGGATCAGCGCGGTGGCCCGGGGCTCGTCGTAGGGCCACACGGTCGGCTTGGTGTGAAAGGACTGGCCGATCCCGTGGCCGGTGAAGTCGCGGATCACGCCGTAGCCGAACCTCTTGGCGTAGGACTCGATGACCCGTCCGATGACGCTGATCGGACGGCCCGGCCGCGCCGCCCTGATACCGCGCAGCATCGCCTCGTGGGTGCGTTCGGACAGCAGCCGGACGTCGGCGGCCGGCTCGCCGGCGAAGTAGGTGCCGCAGGTGTCGCCGTGCACCCCGCCGACGTAGGCGGTGATGTCGATCTTGACCACGTCGCCCTCGACCAGCGGCAGGTCGTCCGGGATGCCGTGGCAGACCACCTCGTTCACCGACGAGCACAGCGATTTCGGAAAGCCCTTGTAGCCCAGGGTGGACGGGTAGGCGCCGTGATCGAGCAGGAACTCGTGGCCGATCCGGTCCAGCTGGTCGGTGGTGATGCCGGGGGCGACGTGGCGGCCCACCTCGTCGCGCGCGCGGGCGGCGATCCGGCCGGCGATCCGCATCCGTTCGACGGTTTCGGCGTCCTTGAGCGGCGGGTCCTCGGCATCCCACGGCGCGCCGGTCGGCTGGCCGGCGTTGTCGGCCCAGGGCGGTGGCGCCACGTCCGGCGCGCTGCGCATCGGCGAGATCCGGCCGGGGGCCATCGCCGGCCGGCTCATACCTCGATCACCATCGGCATCAGCATCGGCCGACGACGGTAGGTCTTGTCCACCCAGCGGCCGACCGTCCGGCGCACGATGTGCTCCAGCGCCTGGGCATCGCGCACCCCGTCGGCCACTGCTTTCTCGACGATCTTGATCAGCTCGACCCGGATCGGCTCCAGTGCCTCCGGGTCCTCGGTGAAGCCGCGCGCGGTCAATTCCGGCCCGTAGACCACCTTGCCTGCGTTGAGGTCCACCGCGACCAGGATCGAGACGAAGCCTTCGTCACCGAGAATCTGGCGCTGCTTGATCACCTGGTCGCCGATGTCGCCGACCGCCAGGCCGTCGACGTAGATGTTGCCGATGTCGATCTTGCCGACGATGTGGGCGTCGCCGCCGGCCAGGTCCACCACCACCCCGTTCTCGGCCAGCATGATGTGCTCGTCGACCATGCCGGTGGAGCGGGCGATCGCCGCGTGCGCGCGCAGGTGCCGCCACTCGCCGTGCACCGGCATCAGGTTCTTCGGCCGGACGGCGTTGAGCAGGTAGCGCAACTCGCCGGCCGGCGCGTGGCCGGAGACGTGCACCAGCGCGGTGGACTTGTGCACCACGTTCGCGCCGAGCCGGGACAGCCCGTTGATCACGGTGAACACCGAGTTCTCGTTGCCCGGGATCAGCGAGGACGCCAGCAGGATGGTGTCGTCGCTAACGATCCGGATCGTCGGGTGATCGCGATTTGCCATGCGCGACAAGGCAGAAAGCGGCTCGCCCTGAGAGCCGGTGCAGATCAGCATGACCCGGTTGGACGGCAGCGCCTCGGCGTCCTTGAGATCGACCAGGACGCCGTCGGGCACGTGCAGCAGGCCCAGATCCCGCGCGATCTGCATGTTGCGGACCATCGACCGCCCGACCATCGCGGCATGCCGGCCGGACTCGACGGCGGCATCGAGCACCTGCTGCACCCGGTGCACGTGGCTGGCGAAGCAGGCCACGATGACCCGTCCGGCAGCCCGGGTGATCACGTCGGCGACCACCTTGCCGACCTCGCGCTCGCTCGGGATGAAGCCGGGCACCTCGGCGTTGGTCGAGTCCGACAGCAGCAGGTCGACGCCTTCGTCGCCCAGCCGGGAGAAGCCGGGCAGGTCGGTGATCCGGCCGTCCAGCTGGGTCTGGTCCATCTTGAAGTCACCGGTGTGCAGCACGGTGCCGCCCGGCGTGCGGATGGCCACCGCCAGGGCGTCCGGGATGGAGTGGTTGACGGCGTAGAACTGCAGGTCCCAGTCGTTGCCGACGCTGAACCGCTCGCCCTCGCGCACGATCCGGACGTCCGGCCGGATCCGGTGCTGCTCGAGCTTGGCCGACACCAGGGCCATGGTCAGCCGGGAGCTGATCAGCGGGATGTCCGGTCGGGTTCGCAGCAGGTAGGGCAGCGCGCCGATGTGGTCCTCGTGGCCGTGGGTGAGCACGATCGCGTCGATGTCGGCGAGCCGGTCTGCATAGGCGGACCAGTCGGGCAGGCCGAGGTCGACGCCGGGTGCGTTGGTCTTGCCCAGCAGCATCCCGCAGTCGACGACCAGCAGTCGTGACCTGCCCTTGCGGCCGGTCTCGAACATGGTCATGTTGCGGCCGACCTCGCTGATGCCGCCGAGCGCCACGACGCGCAGGGCACCGCCGGCCAGCTTGGGCGGTGTCCCGAGTCCTCGTTCTGGCGTGCTCACGTGTCGGCCTCCCGGCGCATCGATGTCTGCAGAGGAGTTTAGCTTCGGCAGATCGGCGGCCGGCGTGGCTCAGGCGGGCGGCTTCATCGCCCAGCGGATCGTCCGGACCAGGCCGGCGCCGGCCAGCCGGACCACGGTTGCCTCGGCGACCGGCAGGTAGGGCAGCCGGAGCGGCCAGCGGGCCCACCGAGGCAGGCTGGCCACCGCGGCGGCCGCCAGCAGCGCGTACGGCGGCCGGACGGCCAGCGGCAACGGTGGTTGCAGCAGCATGAAGCGGGCCGCCTCCCGGGCTTGGGAGGTGCCGACCAACTCGCCGCGGAAATCGTTCAGCTCGGCCTGCAGGCCGGCCTCGGTCGTCGGCGGGTCGAGCACCCCCAGCGCCCGGGCCACCAGGGCGGTGTCGGCCACGTAGCCGTCCCGGTCGGCCTGGTCCAGCGGCTGCGCGCCGTAACGCTGGTGGGTGTGCAGAAAGCTGTCCACCTCGGCCAGGTGTACCCAGCGCAGCAGGTGCGGGTCCGAGGCCGCGTAGCTGCGGCCGTCGGGGGCCACGCCGGTGACCTTGTCGTGGATGGCGCGAACCCGGGCGATCATCGCCTCGGCGTCCTCGGTGGTGCCGAAGCTGGTCACCGCCAGGAAGTAGCTGGTTCGCTGCAGCCGGCCCCAGGGATCACCGCGATAGCCGGAATGACCGGCCACCCCGGCCATGGCCAGCGGGTGCAGCGACTGCAACAGCAGCGCGCGCAGGCCGCCGACGAACATCGCGGCGTCGCCGTGCACCCGCCGGATCGGCCGGTCCTCGGCGAACCAGCGGGCTCCGTCGGCGTGTTGCAGCCGCTGCCGACGGTCCGGGCCCTGCGCCCCGGCCACCCGCTCGAACAGCGCGCTGCCGAGCCGATCACGGACGAGCGTCAGGCCGGGCGGGGTCACCCTTCGACATTAACG
>JBPCPA010000225.1:0-46045 GCA_050999655.1 Jatrophihabitans sp. | reverse complement strand
CATGGTGGGTCTCATTGGGGTCGACACTGCTGATCAAATGGGGGGGATGGAACTAAGGACTAGTTTTCCGACACTTCTACCATTCTTCGCCCGGCTCCGCGATCCGTCCACCAGGCCCCGGGTCTGCCCGGCCGCGGGACAGGTCGTCCTGATCGGCGGCGGTAGGGTCGCGAGCAGGGCGGTCGCGCCCCGCCGTCGGCCATCAGCGGCGGACGTCAGACCCGGTGAGTGGACGGAGAGTGAGCCCGCGATGGCCTCTGGCGAGCCCGACGGACCTGCCGGTTTTCGGATCTACACGCTGGACGGCGGCGTGGCCGAGGACGGGCGGCACGACGTGGCCGCGGTGGTGTCAGACACCCCGGGGGCGGCCAGCGCGATGTTCACCCGCTCCCGCTTCGCCGGGCCCAGCGTGGCGTTGAGCCGGACGGTGACCGCTGCGCGTGGCGTGGTGGTGGTCTCGCGCAACGCCAACGTCGCGACCGGGCCGGCCGGCGACGCGGACGCCCGGGAGCTGCGCGAGCTGGCCGGGCGGGCGGCCGGTGTCGACCCGCAGCGGTTGCTGGTGGCCTCGACCGGCGTGATCGGCCGGCGCTATCCGATGGACACCCTGCGGCAGCGGCTTGCCGCGAGCTGGCCCGAAGGCGCCGGCTGGTCGGACTTCGCGACCGCGATCATGACCACCGACACCACCTCGAAGCTGGTGCGGGCCCGGGTCGGTGCGGCCAGCATCGTCGGGGTGGCCAAGGGCGTCGGCATGATCGAGCCGAACATGGCGACGCTGCTGACGTTCTTCTTCACCGACGCCGAGCTCGACCAGGCGGTGCTGGACGAGACGTTCCGCGAGGTCGTCGAGACCACCTTCAACGCGCTGAGCATCGACACCGACACCTCGACCAGCGACACCGCCGCGGTGTTCGCCAACGGCCTGGCCGGGCCGGTGTCACCGACGGAGTTCGGCGCGGCGCTGCACCGGGTGGCGCTGGAGTTGGTGACCCTGATCGCCCGGGACGGCGAGGGCGCCAGCAAGCTGCTCAGCGTCCGGGTCGCCGGCGCCGCCGATCGAGCCCAGGCCAAGCGGGTGGCCAAGTCGGTGGTGAACTCACCGCTGGTCAAAACCATGGTGCACGGCGCGGACCCGAACTGGGGCCGGGTGGTGATGGCGGTCGGCAAGTGCTCTGACGAGCTCGACATCAGCCCCGACCGGGTCCGGGTGGCGCTGTGTGGGATGCCGGTCTATCCCGAGCTGGCCAGCGACGACGAGCTGGAGCGGCTGCGGGTGCTGATGTCGGGTGACACGGTGCCGATCTCAGTGGAGCTGGGCATCGGCGAGGCCGAGTTCACCGCCTACGGCTGTGACCTGTCGGCCGGCTACGTCCACCTCAATTCCAGCTACACCTCCTAGCCGGGCGCGGCCGGTGCGGATCGTCTCGCTGCTGCCCTCGGCGACCGAGATCGTCTACGCCCTGGGGCTGGCCGACCAACTGGTCGGGGTCAGCTTCGAGTGCGACGAGCCGCCCGCCGCCCGCCGCGACCATGCCGTGGTGGTCGGCGGCCTGGACACCGGCGGGCTCAGCCCCGGGCAGATCGACGAGCAGGTGCGCGCCAGGCTGGCCGCCGGCGAGCAGCTCTACACGTTGCATGCCGGTGCCCTGGCCGGACTCGCACCGCAGCTGGTGATCGCCCAGGACCTGTGCCAGGTGTGCGCGCTGCCCGCCGGGGAGGTAACGCGGGCGCTGGCCCACCTCGGCTGCCAGGCGCAGGTGCTGTCGCTGGACCCGCACACCCTGCAGCAGGTGCTGGAGTCCATCCAGCTGGTCGCCGACCGGGCCGCGGTGCCGGGCCGCGGGGACGCGCTGGTAGCCACGCTGCGCGCCCGGCTGGCTGCCGTGGCGAGCGCCGTCCAGGGCCGCCGCCGACCCCGGGTTGCGGTTCTGGAATGGGTCGATCCGCCTTTCACCGCAGGGCATTGGGTGCCCGATCTGGTGCGGGCAGCCGGCGGCCAACCGGTCGGCGGGCAGGCCGGTGGGCGCTCGGTGCAGGCTGGCTGGGACGAGTTCGCGGCCGGCCGGCCCGAGTTGATCCTGGTGGCGCCGTGCGGGTTTCACCTG
The DNA here is from genome assembly GCA_050999655.1 of Jatrophihabitans sp. GTDB lineage: Bacteria > Actinomycetota > Actinomycetes > Mycobacteriales > Jatrophihabitantaceae > Jatrophihabitans_A. The sequence goes on along the minus strand of JBPCPA010000225.1, from coordinate 43,937 downwards.
AGCGAGGCGGCCGATCAGGCGCGGACGGTGCTGGGCCGGCTGCCGGACGTCCCGGTCTGGGCGATCGACGCCGACGGCCTGGTGGTGCGGCCCGGCCCGCGACTGGTGGCCGGTGTCGAGGCGATCGCGTCCATCCTGCATCCCGACGCGGTGCCGCCGCCCGGCCCCGGCAGCATCGTCCGGGTCGCCTGAGGTCGGCGCTGGCAGCGGGCTTCTCGCAGCACTGCAAGAAACCCGCCGCCGCGGGCGAACCGGATCAGGTGCCGGAGCGGACCTGGGCCGGGGTCTTGCTCGGGGTTGCCGCGTTGCCGAACGCCCAGGCGTCGATGCTGCCCTGGGGCGGCACGTAGGACGCCGCGCCGGTGCTGCTGAACGTCCAGCTGGTTGCACCGGACAGCGCGTGGTAGTACGCCCAGTACGCGGTGGCCGGCGGGGTGTTGACGCAGGCCTGCTGGGTGGTGCTGGGCAGGCTGTTGATCCGACAGACGAAGGCCAGCCCGTAGTGCGTGGTGCCGGCCGGAGTGAAGCCGGCATTCTGCAGGGCGACCACGCCGCTGCTCTGCGCTCCGGCCGCGCACCGGGTCTGCTCGACGCCGCCGAAGGCGGTGAAGTCCACCGTGACGGTCACGCCGGTGCTGCCCGAGCACGGTCCGGCGGTGCCGGTGAGCGGCGACTTCGCGTCCTGGGTCAGCGCCTGTCGATCGGCCACCGGCTGGGCGACGGAGTGGTACTGGCCGGCTGTTGCGACGGCAGAGCAGCTGATGGTCGGCACCGCACTGGACAGCAGCGACGGGCCGAGCGGCAGGGTCCGCCCGGCTGCGGCGGGCACCGACTGGACGGTGGCGAACACGTTGGGATCGCTGCTACCGGGGAAGAAGGACGCGCCCCGGTCGGCAGCCGGTGCCGAGCAGCCCAGCTGGAAGCTTGCCAACGAGCTGTTCGGGGTGCCGCCGCTGGTGTGCCAGTACGGCGCCGCCGGCGAGCTGCCCTCGGCCAGGATGGTCTGGATCGACAGCGCCGTCGAGCTCGGGTCCGACGGCTGGTTCGGTGCCGCCAGGAAGCCGAAGCCGCCGTCGCCGGCCTGTAGCGAGTGCAACGTGCTCAGCACCTGCGCGCGCATCGGCTGCTGGCCATAGGCTGCCAGTCCTTGCACGGCCAGGCTGGTGCTGCTGGTGTCCGGGCCGGTGAAGTCGGTCGGGTCGGCCGGCAGGCAGGGCACCGCCAGCGAGGCCCGGTAACCCTGCCACAGGCCGCTGGCGCACTGCTGGCCGCGCAGCCAGCCGATCGCCGAGCGCACCGGCGGCAGGATTGCCGGCAGCAGTGCGGCCCGCAGCGCGGCCAGCGCCAGGCCCTGCCGGAAGGCGCCGTCATAGGTCGGGTCGGTGTTGCCGAACAGGCCACGGTCGGCGCCGCTGGCCTGCTGGGTGGCCAGCAACCTGGCCACCAGGTCGTTGCTCGCGGCCCGGCCACCGAAGTGGCGCGGGTCCTGGCCCGAACTCACCGCGGCCAGGATGTAGTAGGCCAGCGCGCCGGGGCTGTCGGCGCCGTCCGAGCCGGCCAGCGCATCGGTCAACTGGGTCTTGAGGTAACCGATCGCCTGGGCGCCGGCCTGCCGGCCGACCCCGGCGGCGTGCAGCCCGATGACCGCGTAGGCGGTGTCGGTCGGATCCGGCACTCCGAAGCCGGTGAGGTAGCCGCCGTTGGCGGTGATTTCGCGAGCCAGCCAGCCGGCGCCGTAGTTGGCGGTCGTCGAACCGGCGGCCGGTGCGGTGACTGAGGCGCTGACGGGCTGGGCAGTGGCAGCCTGGGCGGCGCCGGGCACCAGCACGGCTGCGCCGAGCGCGATCGTGGCGGCGGCAGCGGCGGCAGCCGGCACCAGCCGGGACGGTCGATGGCTGAGGAGGGCGCGCCACCGGCTGGATCCGGGGCGGTTGAGGTGGGGGGCGGGCACGGCGTTCCCTTTCGATCGGGGCCGCTGCCGTCCCTGATCGTCCGAGCCGGCGAAGCCGGTAACCGGACAGCCAAGGCTCCGGCCGCGGTCCTCGGCGGTGTGATCGGAGCCCATTCCCGACAGGCATTCCGGCTTGCCCACCAGACTGGTGGGCCTACGGTTGCGGGTCAGCGCCGGATTCGGACCGGCTTTCCCTGTGGGGAATGTGCACAGGCAACCTAACACGAAACGGGCTCCGCGCCAGGGGTTGCCCGTCGTCCTTGCCCAGGTCCTGGCGGCGCGCGGACAGGTCGGGCCGACGCCATGACGTGCCGGGCTGGTGAGACGATCGAGGCGTGACCGACCTACGAGTTCGGCGACTTGGCACTGCTGACCGCGAACTGGCCCGAACCACCTTCGCCCTCATGGTCGAGGTCTTTGCCGAAGCTCCGGCCGACCCACTCGGCGATGAGTACCTCGATCGGCTCCTTGCTCGGAACTCGTTCTGGGCTCTGGCAGCGCTGGTGGGTTCCACCGTCGTGGGCGGTCTCACCGCGCACACCCTGCCCATGACCCGGTCAGATTCGTCGGAGGTGTTCATCTACGACCTGGCCGTCGCAACAGATCATCAACGCCAGGGAGTCGGCTCAGCGCTGGTTCTTCGCCTGCGTCAGGCTGCGGCGGCCGAAGGCGTTCACGAGGTCTTTGTGGCCGCCGACGACGAAGATGCCCACGCTCTCGATTTCTACCGAACTCAGGGGGCCATCGGCGACGCCGTCACGATGTTCACCTTCGCGGGGCTGTCTCCAACAGGCCGGTGAGCGCGCCAACGCGGGCCCGGGTCACCATGCCCAACGGATGCCGTGCGAACCGCGCCGTGGGTTGCGAAGTACAAGCTGAACTTCGCCGCTGGCCACAGCGAGTTGGCGGACATCCAGGATGGGTTCGCCGGGCCGGTGCCGAAATATCTGGTAGCAGCCAGGTGGCGGCTCCTGCGCCTCGAATCTCACCCTGGTCGTGTAGATATCGACTTTGTCGGTCAGCACATACCCGTTAAAGCCTCCGACCGGGCCGCTTCGATGAGCACGCCGCTGGTCGTGCTCAGGCAACCGGTAGTCCAATTGATAGCTGAAGGTATAGGACTCGCCACGCTGGAGCGATCGGGTGAACAGAATCTCGAACAGGATGATGTCGCTGCCTGGGATGTGAGTCCTCGCCCCCACCGTGCAGCCTGAGGTTGGCGAGATCGTGATGTCACTGCATCCGATCTCCGGATCCGGATCGCAGAAAGCGAAGGTTCGGTCGACACCATCGGCCCGAGCCGTCACCAGGCGGTCCTCGGTCTCGTGTCGACCCGCACCGCCCGAGCCCACCACGACCAGTCCGCTGATGGACACGGTCTCCAGGCTCGAGCGGATTTCCCTGATCGTCGTATCAATAAGATTGGGACGTGCTTGCCTGCGGGTGTAGGGAAAGCTCAGGTCGGCGCGCTCAGCAGCAAGTCCGTACAGGCTCAGAAGCTCCGTGCGCCCAGCGTAATCCAGGTCCAACACCGCACACACTTGTAGGACGGAGCTTCGCCGAGGCCGCCGACCTGAGCCAGACTCCATCGACCGCAACGTCCGTACCGCAATGCCCCCGACGGCGGCCACCTGCTCCTGAGTCAGGCCGGCCCGTCTGCGGGCATCCTGGACCAGCTGAGCGGCGCGCCCCAAGGCAGGTTGGTCTGAGGTGGGCGCTGGCCGCAGTCCTGAACCGACCAAGCTCATATGGCCATCCCAGTCTAGTGCCGCTGCCGGACCCGGCCGTGTGAGCAGCGTCGAGCGAGTCAATCAGCCGGACGCCACACTATGGCGGTGAGCGGGAGCCTGGCACAAGGCAATCCGACCGGCAAATAGCCGGCAAGTCCGGACGGCCACTCAGGCCCGTCCGGACTGCGGATTCAAATATTTCACCCCAACCTGGCTCACTTCGAGCAGGACCAACCTAACCACCAGATCATCCGTTTAGACCGGCAAACAAGAGGTAATCCGCATCGCTGGGCAGCAGCGGAACGATCGACAGGCAGCCGTGCGCAACAAGGGGTGAGCCGACCGGCTCACCCCTTGTTGCACGCTCGGCAGGCTGCTAGCAGGCGCCGTCCAGGTCGCAGATCAGCCCGCTGACCTTCGGGGTGCCGAAGCCGGTCACGTAGTCCCAGCCGGGCAGGGTGGCGTACGCGCCGTTGCTGGCCGGCAGCCCGGTGCTCAGGTCGGTGGAACTGACATCGAAGAAGTCCCGGGCGTAGGAGGCGGCGTTCTTGCCCACCCGGTACAGGGCGTAGTTGGCGAAGCCGTTGCCACCGGCGTTGCTGGAGGCCGACTGCACCCGGGTCCACATACCGGCCCACAGCGGTGCCGACAGCGAGGTGCCGCCGCCGCCGCCCTCGGTGAAGGTGCCCGATTCGACGATGTCATAGCCGTTGCCGGTCACGTCACCGGACTGCGCGCTGACATCGGCGATGCCCCGGCAGGTCACGGTCGGGTCGGTCACGCACGGCAGGCTGAGGCCGGCGGTGCCCTGCTGGTAGTCCGGTGCCGGGGTGAACAGCGTGGAACCGCCGCCGGAGAAGGCCCAGCCGTACTCGCGCGAGCGGTGGCCGTTGCCGTCGGTGTAGAGCACGGTGCCGCCGACCGCGGTGACGTAGGGCAGCGAGGCGGGCGAGTTGGTGACCGGCACGACCTGGTTCAGCACGCCGTTACCGGCCCCGATCACCGGCAACGCCACGATCGGGCAGGACGATCCGGTGTCGCCGGTGGAGACGAAGATGGTCTTGCCCTCCAGCGCGGCCTGCCGGGTGATCTCGGTCAACGCGGCGTCGGAGTTGTTGCCCAGGCCGAGCGAGATCGGCAGCGTCGGGTTCGACAGCGGCACGCCCACCAGCGAGCTGATCACCGGGATCGTCTCGCACTCGCCGTAGCTGGCCGAGGCCTGCAGCGGGCCGGTCGGGTCGTCGGTGAAGGTGGAGAAGACCCGGTTGACGTCGGCGTCGGACAGGTCCGAGCCGAAGTACATCGACAGGCCGGCAGCATCCGGCGCCATGCCGGTGGTGGCCTGGGTGTCGATGTTCCACTCAGGGTGACCGGCATCGTCGGTGAAGCCGGTGTCACCGGCCGGGTGAATCACCGAGACCGGCAGCTGGGGCAGGCCGAAGTGGGTTTCGAAGGCGCGCAGATCCGAGATCACACCGTCGCTCTGGCCCTCACCGAAGATCGCCACCTGCTGGCCGGCGCCGGTGTGGTTGGCCGGTTGGCTGTAGACGCTCCACAGGTCACTGGGCGTGGTGCCGCCGACGCACAGGCCGAGCAGGCAGGTGCCCTGCGCCGGCTTGGTGGCAGTGATCGGCTTGCTCGGCAGCGAGTAGTGCTGCAACGTGCCGACCCTGCAGCTCAACGTCTACGTCCGGGCGCTGCCGGTGGCCGGGCCGCTGCGGGTGCTGCAGAAAGCCCAGCTGATCCAGGGCCAGCGAGTGGACGAGCTCTGCTACCTCTGGGACGGCGCCGGCCGGCTGGTGGCGCAGGGCAGTCAACTGGCCGGCATCCGGCTGGGTTGACCGGAACCCGGCTGAGCTGACCCGAACCAGCCTGAGCTGACCGGATCGGGCTGACGTCTCACCCTGGCCGGCTGCAAGGATGGCGCCATGGCCTACACCGTCGAGCTGAACCCGGACGAACTGCTGAGCACCACCCGAGCCGTGCGCAAGCGGCTGGACCTGACCAGGCCGGTGCCCGACGAGCTGATCCGGGAGTGCCTGCAACTCGCGCTGCAGGCGCCGTCCGGCTCGAACCGGCAGAGCTGGCACTGGCTGGTGGTGACCGACCGGCGGCAGCGCCAGGCGATCGGCGCGGTCTACCGCAAGGCCACCGAGGCCTACCTGCGCTCCAGCGGATCGGCCAGCACCCTGTTCGCCGACGATCCGCAGCGGGCGCCGGTACAACGCCGGGTCGGTGACAGCGTGGCCTACCTCGGCGAGCACCTCGGCGAGGCGCCGGTGCTGGTGCTGCCCTGCCTGCAAACCTCGGGACCGCTGCCGGCCGGCAACCAGGCCGGCCTGTGGGGCTCGCTGCTGCCGGCGGCCTGGAGCTACCAGTTGGCTGCCCGGGCCCGTGGTCTGGGCACCGCCTGGACCACACTGCACCTGAGCTACGAGGCCGAGGTCGCCGAGATCCTGCAGCTGCCCGACGGGGTGCATCAGGGGGTGCTGATCCCGACCGCGTTCTACACCGGCACCAGCTTCTCGCCGGCGCCGCGCGAGTCGCTGAACACCGTGCTGCACACCGATCGCTGGTGAGCTGATGCCAGCCTGGATCTGCCTCACCTGCGCCGTCCAGCATGCCGACACCCCGACCGCGCCGGCCCGGTGCGAGATCTGCGCCGACGAGCGCCAGTACGTCGGCTGGCAGGGCCAGCGGTGGACGACGATGTCCGACCTGGCGACCGGGCATGCCACCGTGCTGCGCGAGGAGGAGCCGGACCTGATCGGCATCGGCACCGAGCCGGCGATCGGCATCGGGCAGCGGGCGCTGCTGGTCCGCACCGAGCACGGCAATGTGCTGTGGGACTGCGTGCCGCTGCTGGACGAGCCGGCCCGCGAGCGAATCGCCGAACTCGGCGGGATCGCCGCGATCTGCCTGTCGCATCCGCACTTCTACGCCGCGCACGTGGAATTCGCCGACGCCTTCGACGCCCGGATCCTGATCCCGCGGGCCGACCGGCGCTGGATCCGCCGGCCCTCACCACGGATCGAACTGTTCGACGACCGGGTCGAGCCGGTGCCCGGCCTGACGCTGGCCCGGATCGGCGGCCACTTCGACGGGGCGGCCGTACTGCACTGGCCGGCCGGTGCGGCCGGCCGGGGTGCTTTGCTGACCGGCGACACCATCACCGTGGTGCAGGACCGGGACTGGGTCAGCTTCATGTGGAGTTACCCGAACCTGATCCCGCTGGATGCCCGGGCCGTCCTGGACATCGCCGACCGGGTCAGTGACTTCGACTTCGACCGGGTCTACGGCGGCTGGTGGGGACGGGTGGTCCTCACCGACGGGGCGGCCGCGGTACGCCGCTCGGCCGATCGCTACCTGGCCAGGCTGCGCGGCGAACGTCCTGACAGCTGAAGGTGATACCCGGGCCGAGTGTCGCTCAGGACTGGGTGAAGCTGACGATGCCCAGGCACATCTCGTCGGAGGATCCCTCACCCCACACGACGTAGCGGGGCGCCAGCTTGGCCAGCGCCGGCAGCTTCTGCCGCAGCGTCGCATCGTGGGTGCAGGTGACCCGCAACCGGTCGCCGGGGTGGACGGTCACCGGGGCCGGTAGCACCGTGGCGCGCTGATCGTCGAAGTTCCAGACCTTGATGTCGAGCAGCCGCAAGCTGGTTCCGTCCGTGCGTTGCAGGTCGATCTGGATCGACTTGCCCAGCAGGTGCATGTGTCCGGCGACTGCGCGGATCTGCATGGTGCTGCCGACCGGACGGGCACAGGTCTGGGTCGGCCCGGCCTTGGGGCTCAGGATCGATCCACCGCACAGCAACTGCAGGCCGGCCACCGTCGCACCGGCGCCGTCGCCGAACCTGCGCACCACGTCGAATACCGAGGCGATCCGGTTGCACAGCGGGCCGGTCTCGCCGGCCGGGCACGGCAACTCGACCGGGGCGGGCAGCAGCATCGTCTGCAGCGGCCGCAGGTGGGCACTCGGCGCGGCCACCCGCAGCTTGACCGCGGTACTGTCCACCCCGTCGCCGTTGAGCAGGTTGTAGTGCATCTGCAGGATCAGCCGGCTGCCGGCCTTCATGTCCTGGCCGGTGCCGGCCGCGAACTGTTGCTCCCCGCCGGAGGTGGCCCACGCCGCCACCCACGGCGCGGAGTTGAGCCCGCCCAGGGAGTCGGAGTTGCCGGGCAGGCCGGGTCCACCGAAGCAGGACCAGCCCAGCCTCGGATCGCTGGCGTCCTTGGCCTGGGCGGCAGCGACGTTCGCCGGGTCGACGCGGTAGAGGATCGCGTGGTGCACCAGGTTCGGATTGCCGGGTTCGAGCACCGCGCCGGACAGGAACGAGTCGGTCGTGAGCTTCGGGTCGAGCAGGATGCAGCGGTAGTCGTCGGTGCCGCCCGCCTCGGCCTGCGGGCGGTAGGTGCCACCGGGCATCGGCAGGTCGATCCAGCGCTCGCCGGGACGCAGCGCGGCGACGGCCACCGAGGTAGACGCGCCGCCGCTGTGCTGATGGCCGGCCGCACTCGCCGCCGCCGTGTTGCTGGCGGCCGGGTTGGCGGCCGGCTGTCCCGCGGGCTGGCCGGTACTGACGGTCTGCGCCGAGGTGCAGCCGGCGACCAGTACGGCCGCCAGCCCGGCGGCAAGCACGCCGGCAAGCACGCCCACCTGGCGGATCGGTTGCTGGGGGTTGCGTCGTGCTGGCATCGGTCCATCATGACGTGTTCTGGCCGGATGGGGGAACAGTTCAGGTGGTTGACTCGGGTGAGCGCAACTGACAACCGCAAATGGAGGCACTCGTGCCCGAGCTCGACTGGCAGCCAGACCTGCTCGGCGACGGCTACCGGCAGGTCGTCCTGGAACTCGGCGAGGACCCCGATGGCGAAGGCCGGATCGTGGCCGTGCTGGTGCGCCGTGATCCCCGGCCGGCCGAGGAGATCCGCGGCACCCTGCTCTACGTGCACGGTTTCTCCGACTACTTCTTCCAGACCGCGCTGGCAGATTTCGCCGCCGAGCGCGGCCTGGCCTTCTACGCCCTGGACCTGCGCAAGTCCGGCCGCGCCCTGCGATCGGGCCACACCGCCCACTACGTGTCGGACCTCGGCCTCTACGACGACGAGCTCGAGCAGTCGCTGGCGATCCTTGCCGATGCCCACCCGGACGTCCCGCTGGTCCTGGCGGCGCACTCCACGGGCGGGCTGATCCTGCCGCTCTGGCTCGACCGGCGACGCTCGCAGGACCGGGTTGCGCCCGTCGCCGGCCTGGTCCTGAACAGCCCGTGGTTCGACCTGCAGGGCAGATCGGTCAACCGCGGACTGCTGACCCAGGCGCTGCGGCCGCTGGCGAAGGTGAAGCCGTTTCGAAAGCTCCCGACGCCGCTGGGGGTGTACGGGCAGACGCTGCATGTCAGCGGCACCGGCGAATGGGACTTCGAACTGGCGCTCAAACCGCTTGCCGGCTTTCCGGTGACCGTCGGCTGGCTTCACGCGGTGCGCCGCGGCCAGGCCCGACTGCACCAGGGCCTGGACATCGGCGTCCCGTCGCTGGTGCTGCGCTCGGACCACTCCCACTTCTCTGGCAGGTACTCGGCACGCAGCGATCGTGCCGACACCGTCCTTGACGTCCGGCAGACCGCGCGCTGGTCCGGTTGCCTCGGTGGTGAGGTCACCGTGCAACCGGTGGCCGATGCCCGCCATGACGTGTTCCTCTCCCTGCCCGAGGCCCGGGAGCGCGCCTACGCGGTGCTCGGTGGTTGGCTGGCCGCTCACGATCTGGCACGTCCGGCGGTGCCGCCGCGGGTGGAGAACCTGTCCCGGTGAACCGGCTCGATGGGTCGGCCTCGGCGGCCCCGCTCGGGGGACAGCCTGCATGACAAAGGGCCCTCTATCCGCACCGTCGTGCGAACCGAGGGCCCTGAGGCTGTCTCAACCAGCGTGCGCAAGGGGGGAGTTGAACCCCCACGTCCTTTCGGACACACGGACCTGAACCGTGCGCGTCTGCCATTCCGCCACTTGCGCGAGGCGTCTTGAAAAGACGCCATAGATTAGCACGACACCTGTGACGCTCTTGCTGAGCTGCAAGGCCCGCGCGGATACCATCATGCTGCGCCCCCGCCGCCCGGTCCGATGCCGGGTCTAGACATGCTGCCGTCAGCCCCCGGAGAGGAGGAACCGTCGATGAGCCTCGCCCAACGCTTCGAACGCCGTCTGGAAGGCATGGTCGGGTCAGCATTCGCGCGGGTCTTCAAGGGCCAGGTGGAGCCTGTCGAAATCGGCAACGCGCTGCAGCGCGAGGCGATGGACAAGAAGGCGGTGATGGGCAACAGCCAGGTGCTGGCGCCCAATCGCTACCGGGTCACCCTCGGCAACTCGGACTACGAGCGGCTGGCGCCGTGGCAGGCCCAGCTCACCCGGTCGCTGGCCGAACTCGTCCAGGAATACCTCGACGAGCACCGCCTGGCCACCGTCGGCGACATCGAGGTGTACCTGGCCAAGGACGAGGCACTGCACACCGGGGTGTTCGGGGTGGCGTCCCGGATGGAGCCGCAGGCACCGCCGCGGCGCCGGCCGATGGACTCGATGTCGATGCCGGTGGTCGCCGACCACCCGGACGAGTACGTCCAGCCCTACGGCGCCGCCCAGCAGGTGCCGTCCCCGCACGTCCCGTCCCCGCCGGTGCCGGCCCACCAGCCGCCGGCCCCGCAGTTCGCCCAGCCGGCCCAGTACCAGCCGGCCCAGTACCAGCCGGCCGAGCAGCCGCCCTTTATCGAGCAGCCGCGCCGACCGGCCTACCGGGCCCAACTGGTGGTGGACGGCACCCCCCGCTCGGCCGAGCTGAAGTCCGGCAGCAACCTGATCGGCCGCGGTGCCGACACTGACCTGCAGCTGATGGACCAGGGTGTCTCGCGCCGGCATGCCGACGTGCACATCGTCGACGGTCAGGCCACGGTGTATGACCTGGGTTCCACCAACGGCACCTCGGTGAACGGCCACAGCGTGCAGAGCCAGCAGCTGCAACACGGTGACGTGATCCGGGTCGGGCACACCAGGCTGGTCTTCCACGAGGACAGCTCTTGACCTCTCCGCTGGCGATTCAGCTGATGCGCTTTGCCTTTCTGGCATTGCTCTGGCTGTTCATCTACGGCATGGTCCGGGTGATCCGGACCGAGCTGCGGACTTCCGGCGCGCCCCGGGTCGCGGTCGCCGCCAAGCCCAAGCGGGCCCGCCGCAGCCCGAGCGCGGAGGCCCGTCCGGCCCGCGGTGCGCTGTCGCAGCTGATCGTCACCGAGGGGGCGCTGTCCGGCACCCGGATCGCCTTGACCGGCAAGCCCATCCTGATCGGACGAGCCAACGACTCGACCCTGGTCCTGACCGACGACTACGCCAGCACCCGGCACGCGCGGATCAGCGAGACCAACAACGTCTGGTATCTGGAGGACCTCGGCTCGACCAACGGCACCTATGTAGGGCAGACCAAGGTCAGCGGTCCGATTCCGCTGGAGGCCGGCGTCGTCGTCCGGATCGGCAAGACCGCCATGGAGCTGCGGTGACGCTCACCCTGAAGTACGCGGTGCGTTCGGATCGCGGCCTGGTCCGCGACAACAACGAGGACTCCGTCTACGCCGGCCCCCGGTTGCTGGCGATCGCCGACGGGATGGGCGGCCACGCGGCCGGCGAGGTCGCGTCCAAGATCGTGATCGGCACCGTGGAGGAACTGGACGAGGACCGTCCGGTGGCCGACCTGATCGGCACGCTGCGCGACACCGTGGACGAGGCAACCTCGGCGCTGGCGCACGCCGTCGCGCAGAACCGCTCGCTGGAGGGCATGGGCACCACGCTGACCGCAATCCGGTTCGCCGGCAGCAGGATTGCCCTGGTGCACGTGGGTGATTCGCGCGCCTACCTGATGCGTGGCGGCCAGCTCAGCCAGATCACCCATGACGACACCTACGTCCAGTCGCTGGTGGACTCGGGCAAGCTCACCGCGGAGGAGGCCTCCCACCATCCGCGCAAGTCGGTCATCCTGCGGGCACTCAACGGCGAGGCGGTCGATCCGGACATCTCGATCAGGGAGGCGCGTCGGGGGGACCGCTACCTGCTGTGCAGCGACGGCCTCAGCGACGTGGTCACCGCAGCCACCTTGATGCAGGCGCTGTCCTCCGGCACCCCCCAGGACTGCGCGGACCGCCTCATCGAGTTGGCGCTGCGCGGCGGCGGCCCGGACAACGTCACCTGCATCGTCGCCGACGTGGTGGACCTGTCCGACGGTGACGATCTGCCGATCGTCGGCGGCGCGGTGACCGATCAGGCCCATGCCACCGATTCCGGCGCCAACACCCCGGCCTCTCGGGCCGCCCGGATCGCCCAGGCCCGCCGCCAACTGCCACCATCGCCGGCGGCCCGGCGCAGCCGGCGACGCTGGCTGGTCGGGGCCGGGCTGGTGTTGCTGCTGGTGGTGGCCGGCATCAGCGGATACTTCTGGACCCAGAAACAGTACTTCGTCGGCAAGGACGGCAACGAGGTCGCGGTGTTCCGGGGGGTCAATGCGCACTTCGGCCCGGTGAGCCTGTACTCGGTGATCGAGAACAGCGACCTGCAGGTCAGCGACCTGACCCAGTCCGCCGGCGGCCAGGTGCTCAACGGCATCACCGCCAGCAGCCGCACCGACGCCGAGGCGATCCTGGCCCGGCTGTCCGACCAGCTCAAGCCGCTGTGTCCGAGCGCCACCCCGCAGCCGTCGCCCACCAGCTCGACGCCCAGCCCGAGCCACCCCGCCACCTCGAGCAAAGCCGGCGTCAAGACCACCAGCAAGGCGCCGACCACCAGCGCGCTGCCCACCCCGTCGGCGTTGCCGTCCAGCGCGTCCGGCTCGGGCAGCCCGGTGCCCGGGGTGGACTGCCGATGACCGCCGCCAACCGGCTGTCCACCCGCCGTGGCATCGAGCTGGCCTTCGTGATCGGGGCCGCGCTGGTGGTCGCCTGCGCCGAGGCCATCGTCGAGGTCACCCGGGACAACAAACTCAGCAGCCACGTGGCCACCTACTCTCTGGTGGTGCTGGCCATCGGGCTGACCAGCCATCTGGCGATCCGCCGGTTCGCCCGCTACGCCGACCCGCTGATGCTGCCCTGCGCGGTGCTGCTGGCCGGCCTCGGGCTGGTGATGATCCACCGGTTGGATCTGGGACTGGCCCAGCAGGCGGCCGAGAACGGCACCAAGTACAGCGGGGTCGCCGCGGCAAGCCAGGTGGTCTGGGCCTTTCTCGGGCTCCTGGTGTTCCTGGTGGTACTGATCGTGGTGCGCGATCACCGGGTGCTCTCGCGCTACGCCTACACCCTGGCGCTGATCGGGCTGTTCCTGTTGCTGCTGCCGGCGGTGCTGCCGGCCCAGTACAGCGAGGTCAACGGGGCGCGGATCTGGATCCGGATCGCCGGGTTCTCCATCCAGCCCGGTGAGATCGCCAAGATCGCCCTCACGGTCTTCGCCGCGTCCTACCTGGTGGCCAAGCGGGACGTGCTGTCGCTGGCCGGCCGCCGGGTGCTCGGCATCGACCTGCCGCGCGGCCGGGACCTCGGCCCGGTGCTGGTCGCCTGGCTGATCAGCATCGGGGTGCTGGTGCGCAACCACGACCTGGGCACCTCGCTGATGTTCTTCGGGCTGTTCGTGGTGCTGATCTACGTGGCCACCGAGCGGGTCAGCTGGGTGATCATCGGTGGCCTGCTGTTCGTGGTCGGCTGCCTGGTCTCCTACGAGCTGTTCGGCACCGTCAAGGAGCGGGTGGACGTCTGGTTGCACGTGTTCAGCTACGGCCAGGACCAGGGTTACCAGATGAGCCAGTCGCTGTTCGGCCTGGGCACCGGCGGCCTGTTCGGAGCGGGCCTGGGCGGTGGCCGTCCGGAGTTGGTGCCGGTCGCCAAGTCCGACTTCATCCTGTCCTCCTTCGGTGAGGAGCTGGGCCTGTTCGGGCTGGTGGCGATCCTGGCGGTGTATCTGGTGTTCATCTCCCGGGGCTTTGCGACCGCGCTGGCGGTGCGTGACTCGTTCGGCAAGATGCTGGTCACCGGCCTGTCCTTCTCGCTCGGCCTGCAGCTGTTCGTGGTGGCCGGCGGCATCTCCCGGCTGCTGCCCGAGACCGGGCTGACCACCCCGTTCCTGTCCTATGGCGGCTCGTCGCTGGTGGCGAACTTCGGCCTGCTGGCCTTGCTGCTGCGGGTCAGCGACGCCGCCCGCCGGCCGCCCAGTGTGCCGCCGTCGGCGGTCACCACCGAGAGTGGCCCGGTACCCTTGGTGGCCGGCGGTGATCGGTCGTGAACCGGCCGATCCGCCGGGTGGGCGTGTTCGTCGGCATCCTGCTGCTGGCGGTCGTGCTGAACCTGAACTGGGTGCAGGTGATCAAGGCCGACTCGCTGAAGGACAACACCGCCAACCGGCGCACCGTGCTCGACCAGTACAAGCGCCAGCGTGGCTCGATCGTGCTGCAGGGCTCGGGCACCCCGGTTGCCGAGTCGGTGCCGACCAAGGACGCGCTGATGTACCTGCGCAAGTACGCCTCCGGCCCGGTGTATGCCCCGGTCACCGGGTTCAACTCGCTGTACTACGGCAACGCCGCGATCGAGTCGGCCGAGAACAGCGTGCTGTCAGGCACTGACGACCGGCTGTTCGTTCAGCGGCTGACCAACCTGCTGACCGGGCGCGACACCCGGGGCGGCAACGTGCTGCTCACCATCAACAAGCAGGCGCAGGCCGCGGCGTGGGCTGCGATGGGCGGGCGCAAGGGTGCGGTGGTGGCGCTGGATCCGGCCACCGGCGCGATCCTGGCGGCGGTCAGCAGCCCGTCCTATGACCCCAACCTGCTCAGCTCGCACTCGGCCGACGGCATCCAGGCGGCCTACAAGAAGTACAACGCCGACCCGAACAACCCGCTGCTGAACCGGGCCTTCGACGTCACCTTTCCACCCGGATCGGTGTTCAAGCTGGTGGTCTCGGCGGCCGCGCTGAAGGCCGGCCGGACGCCGCAGACCCGGATTCCGGCGGTCAACGCGCTCACCCTGCCCCAGACCAGCACCAAGTTGCGCAACTTCGACGGCGAACAGTGCGCCGACGGCAAGACCGACACCCTCGACCACGCGTTGACCACCTCGTGCAACACCGCCTTCGCCCAGCTCGGGATGGATCTGGGCACCGATGCCATCAAGCAGCAGGCTGCCCTGTTCGGCATCACCGACAGCGACCTCGCCGTCCCGGTCCGGGTCGCCGGCTCGTCGGTCGGCCCGATCGTCGACCAGGCCGCGCTGGCGCAGTCCAGCATCGGCCAGCGCGACGTCCGGGTCACCCCGCTGCAGGCCGCGATGATCTCGGCCGGCATCGCCAACGGCGGCCGGCTGATGCAGCCCTACCTGGTCTCGGAGGAGCAGGCACCGAACCTGTCGGTGCTCAGCCACACCGACCCGCGGCTGCTCAACCAGGTGATGACCCCGGGGCAGGCCACGCTGGAGACGCAGATGATGGTGGACGTGGTGAACAAGGGCACCGGTACCGCCGCCGAGATCCCCGGCATTCAGGTCGCCGGAAAGACCGGCACCGCCGACAATGGCGCGCAACGTGGCGACGGTAGTTATGTGATGCCGCCGCACGCCTGGTTCTCCGGCTTCGCCCCGGCCGACAACGCCAAGATCGCGGTCGCGGTGGTGCTGGAGAACGGCGGCGTGAATGGCAATGAGACCACCGGCGGCCTGGCGGCGGCGCCGGTCGCCCAAGCCGTGATGAAGGCCTATCTGGCCTCGATC
Organism: Jatrophihabitans sp.; assembly: GCA_050999655.1. Lineage (GTDB taxonomy): Bacteria > Actinomycetota > Actinomycetes > Mycobacteriales > Jatrophihabitantaceae > Jatrophihabitans_A. Next base: position 28,482 of record JBPCPA010000225.1, on the reverse strand, counting down.
GGAGTCAAATAGTGAGCTGCACGGCTGAGCTGACGGACAGTGCTGACATGACAGACAGTGAGGACGGTCGATGACGGCACCACGGCTGGTAGGTGGGCGATACGAGGTCGGGGAGGTCCTCGGCCACGGCGGTATGGCCGAGGTCCACAAGGGCAAGGACGTCCGGCTGGGCCGCGACGTCGCGATCAAGATCCTGCGCCCGGACCTGGCCCGCGACCCGTCCTTCCAGAACCGGTTCCGCCGCGAGGCGCAGGCCGCGGCCGGCCTGAACCACCCGTCCATCGTGGCTGTCTATGACACCGGCGAGGACGTCTCGGCCACCAACCCCGACACGGTAACGCCTTATATCGTCATGGAGTTCGTCGAGGGACGCTCGCTGCGCGAGGTGCTCAACGCCGAGGGACAGTTGCCGGCCCGCCGGGCCATGGAGATCACCGCCGACGTCTGCGCGGCGCTGGACTTCTCACACCGCTCGGGCATCGTGCACCGCGACATCAAGCCGGGCAACGTGATGATCACCAGCGCCGGCGCGGTGAAGGTGATGGACTTCGGCATCGCCCGGGCACTGGCCGACAACGCCGCCACGGTCACCTCGACCTCGGCGGTGATCGGCACCGCGCAGTACCTGTCACCCGAACAGGCCCGGGGCGAGTCGGTGGACGCGCGCTCGGACGTCTACTCCACCGGTTGCCTGCTCTACGAACTGCTCACCGGCCACCCGCCGTTCAGCGGTGACTCGCCGGTGGCGGTGGCCTACCAGCACGTCCGGGAGAACCCGCAGGTGCCCTCGTCGGTGAACAGCGTGGTGCCACCGGCGCTGGACTCGATCGTGATGAAGGCGCTGGCCAAGAACCCGCTGAACCGTTACCAGACCGCCGCGGAGATGCGCGCGGACCTGCAGCGGGCGCTGGGCGGGCAGTCGGTAGAGGCCGAGGCGGTGATGACCGATGTCGAACGGACCCAGTTCATCGCCGATGCCCGGCCGGTGCCGCGCCCCGGACCGCTCACCCCGATGTATGACGACGATGACGAGGACAACAACCACAAGGGCGCGCTGATCTGGACGTCGGTGGTGCTGGCGCTGCTGCTGGTCATCGGCGGGGCCGCGGTGTACCTGCTGAAGAAGGACGACAAGCCGAGCGCGCCGGTCAGCTATGCGGTGCCGACGCTGGCGGGCCTGTCGGTGAACGCGGCCAACGACACCATCCGCAACAACCACCTGACGCCGGCGGCCGGCACCCCGGAGGGCAGCAACGGCCCCTGCACGTCCGGCGCCGACGGCGCGGCGGCCTTGAAGAACCCGGTGAAGGGCCAGGTCTGCACCCAGAACCCGCCGGCCGGCAGTCAGCAGGCGGCGGGCACCACCGTCAGCTACACCACCTACGCCGGGCCACCGAACGTGCTGGTGCAGCAACTGGTCGGACTGTCCTACACCGACGCGCAGAAGGCGCTGGCGCAGCAGGGTCTGAGCGCCAGCCGGGTCAATGTCGACAGCGCCCAGCCGGCCGACCAGGTGATCGGCCAGGATCCACCGGCCAACGCCTCGGTGGAGCCGGGTTCGACGGTGAAGCTGCAGGTCGCCAACGGCAAGGTGAAGCTGCCCGACGTCACCAAGCTGACCGAGCAGCAGGCCCGGTTGAAGCTCAACCAGTTGGACTTCACCAACATCGCAGCGTCCCAGCAGGCACCGGTGCAGCCGGGCTACAAGGTCGGTCAGGTGATGTCGGTCGATCCGGCGCCGGGCATCTACTACAACCCGGCGACCACCACCATCACCCTCACCATCGCGGTGCTGCCGCCGTGCCCGTCCAGCACCCCGACCCCGACCGTCAGCTCCTCGCCGTCCAGCTCGACCAGCAGCTCCTCGCCGCCGCCGTCACCGACGGCGAGCCCGTCCTGCACGCCGGCCGGCTGACTGTGATGTCCAGGGAGGTTGCCCGCCGGGCGAGGCAGGCTCAGTAGGACTTGGGCAGGCCGAGCGAGTGCTGGGCGACGAAGTTGAGGATCATCTCCTTGCTGACCGGGGCGATCCGCATCGCGCGCACCACGCCGAGTAGCGCGCCCAGGCCGTACTCGGCGGTCAGGCCGTTGCCGCCATGGGTCTGGATGGCGGCGTCCAGGGCGTTCCAGGCCGCCTCGCCGGCGGCGTACTTGGCCATGTTGGACGCCTCGCCGGCCACCACCGCCTCGCCCCGATCGTGGGCGTCGGCCGCCTTGTAGACCATCAGCTTGGCCAGTTCTGTCTCGATGTGCGCCTTCGCCAGCGGGTGCGCGATGGCCTGGTGGGTGCCGATCGGGGCCTTCCACACGGTGCGCTCGTTGGCGTAGCGGGCGGCCTTGGCCAGCGCGAAGCGCGCGGTGCCGATCGAGAAGGCGGCGATGGTGATCCGCTCCGGGTTCAGCCCGGCGAACAGGGCCGGCAGCGCGGCATCCAGCGAGCCGCCGATGACGTTGTCGGCGGGCACGTCCACGTCGTCGAAGTAGCAGAAGAACTGCCGTTCCGGTGACACGAGCTCCATGTCGATCGGGCGGTATTCGAAGCCGGCCGCGTCGGTCGGGACGACGAACAGGCCGGGCCGGATCTGGCCGCCCTCGCGGGAGGCCGGTGACTGGCCGACCACCAGCACGTAGTCGACCTGGTCCACCGCGGAGAGGTAGTACTTGCGGCCGGTCAGGGTGAAACCACCGTCCGGACGGGCGATGCCGGTGGTGGAGATCCGGTGGGAGTTCAGGCCGGCGTCCGGTTCGGTGATCGCGAACGCCATCCGGATCGAGCCGTCGGCCAGGCCCGGCAGCCAGCGCCGGCGCTGTTCCTCGGTACCGCTCTGAGCGATGATCGTCGCGCAGATCGCCGGTGAGACGACCAGCAGCAGCAAGGGTGAACCGGCAGTGGCCAACTCCTAGCAGACGATGGACAGCTCGGTGATGCCGGCCCCGCCGCCGCCGTACTGCTCGGGGATGTTGATGCCGATGAAGCCGAGGTCGGCGGCCTTCTGCCACAGTTCGTCGGTGGGTTCGTGACTGCGGGCCTTGGCCAGCCAGTAGTCCATCCCGAATTCCTTGCCCAGCTCGGCTACCGCGCCGCGCAACGCCCGGTGCTCGTCACTCTCGATGAAATCCATCGGTTGTCCTTTTCCGGTAGGGGATGAAGTCGTCTCAGCGGGGCTGGCCGAGCAGTCGGCGCAGCTGGTCGGCATGCCAGGCCAGTAGCCGCCGGCGCCGGTGCTGGTCATCGGTGAGCAGGGCGGCCACTCCCAGCCCGCGCATCAGGTCCAGGGTGAGCCGGACCGCCTGCCGGGCGTCCGGGTTCTGGCTGTCGACGCCGAGCACCTCCACGGTCAGCGCGAACAGCTCGCGGCCGATCCGGCGTTCGAGCGGGGCCAGGGCGGCTCGCAGTTCGGGATCGGTGCGGGCGGCCATCCACACCTCGAGTGCGACCGAGTAGAGCCGGCTGGTGAACGTCCGTTCGAGTAGCGCGAGCGCCGCATCGATCCGGTCGCCGGCCGGTGGCAGGCCGGTCAACTCGGTGCGCATTTCGGCCGCCCGCTTGTCGGCCAGGTGCTCGATGCTGGCCCGGACGAGTTCGGCCTTGCTGGGAAAGTGGTGTAGCTGGGTGCCGCGGCTGACGCCGGCCTGTACGCAGACCGCGGTGGTGGTGGTCGCGGCGTAGCCCCGCTGATAGAGCACCAGCAGGCTGGCCTCGAGCAGCCGGTCCCGGGTGGCCAGGGCACGGGCCTGCTGCGGCCTGGTCACGGTGCTGGTCACGGTGCTGGTCACCGGTCAAGGGTGCGCCCCAGCTGCTAAACAGTCAAGGCTGACGGTTTAGCAGATGACGAGTTTACTAACATAGTTCTAACATCGGCCGAACGGAGAGGCATGACCGCCACCGTGCCGGCCGCTAGTCAACCGGACTCCGCACACTGCCCGGTGACCAGGCTGGGCGTGCTCGGTCCGACCCGGCACGGCCAGGCAGGTGAGCTGGCGCGGGCGGCACTGGTTCCGCTGATCGGCTGCCTGGAACCCGAGCTGCGACCGCTGGTCAGCCGTTACCTGTGCTCGGCCACGGTGGTGCTGGACCGGCCCGAGTACACCAGCGACGTGCTGGAGTACCGCTTCGGGGTACGGGGCGGTTCCAGCGTGCTGACCGACGGCGTCTACTACTGGCGCCGGGACGCGCCGGACTACATCCGGACGTACGGCATCGGCCTGGACGCAGCGGCGATCAGCCATATGCGGCAACGGAACTGGATCGCCCCGGAGCTGACCGCCGATACCGCCCGGTCGATCGAGGACTACCTGCGAGGGCAGCTGGCGGGCTGCCAGGAGCGGGAGTTCAGTCCCGGCTGGCCGGCAGGCTGACCTCGACGATCAGGCCCGGCTCGTTGTCGCGCAATTCCACTGTGCCGCCGTGCGCGCTCACGATCTCGCGGACGATCGGCAGCCCCAGACCGGTGCCGCCCTGGTCGCGCGAACGAGCGGTGTCCAGCCGGTAGAACCGGTCGAAGACCCGTTCCCGCTTGCTGGCCGGCACCCCTGGCCCGTCGTCGGAGACCGTGAGCAGCGCCCCGGCGGGCTGGCCGGCGGCAGCGGGCCGGGCGGTTACCGCGACCTCGATCGAGCCGGCCGCGTAGCGCACCCCGTTGTCGAGCAGGTTCACCAGCACCCGGTGCAGGCCGGCCCGGTCGCCCAACACGGTCACCGGGCTGCCCGGCGCCAGCGACACCGCGACCCGGGCGTCGCGGTAACCGGCCACCACGACGCCGGCGAGCTCGTCCAACCGCACCGGCAGCCGGGTGTGTACCGGGCCGCGCTCGTCGGAGCGGGCCAGCGTCAGCAGGTCATCGATCAGTTGCGAGAGCCGCTGCACATCGAGCAGGGCGTCATCGGTGAGCTCGCGCATCGGCGTGGTCTGGTCCAGCCGCTGGGCCACCTCCAACTGCAGCCGCAGCGAGGCGATCGGCGAGCGCAGCTCGTGGGCGGCGTCGCCGACGAACCGGCGTTGCTTGCTGGTGGCAGCGTCCAGCCGGTCGAGCATGTCGTTGAGGGTGCAGGCCAACGAGTGGATCTCGTCGTGGGCCACCGGCTCGGGCAACCGGGACCGGGCCAGGCCGGCGGCGCTCAGCTCGGCCGCGCCGCGCTGCAGGGCGGCCACCGGACGCAGCGTCAGGCCGGTGATCCACCAGGTCAGCGCGGCCATCGCGCCGATGATCAGCGGGCCGCCGAACAGCAGCGCGCGCTCCAGCAGCCGGGAGGAGTCGAACACCCGGCCGAGGTCGGTGCCGACCAGCACGGTGCGCTGACCGGCCCGCACGTCGGCCTTGATGCCGACCACCCGCAGCGGATCGTCCAGCGAGGCGCGGTCGCCGGCCACCGTCAGCCTGGCCCCGGCGCGAACCCGCGCCAGCTCGTCGGGTCGCAGCACCGAGACCGCGCTGTCGGCCCCGGGTGAGGCGGCCACCACCCGGTTGTCGCCGTCCACCACCTGCACCAGCGACACCCCGCCGCTGCCGGCCAGCACCTGTTGCGGCAGCCGACCCGAGCGCACCAGGGCGGCGACGTCGGTGCCGGATCGCTCGGCGGAGGAATCCAGCGTGTTCAGCAGGGATTGGCCCACGGTGAAAAGCAGGATCACGCCTGCGAAGATCAGCGCGACGGTGAACAGCGAGGTGGCCAGCAGGGTGATCCGGGCCCGCAGCGAGCGTCGCCGCCACCAGCGCGTCGGCCGCGACCGGCCAGCCGATCTCGCGGGGTCAGCCACCGTCGGTGGCCAACCGGTACCCCGCCCCCCGCACGGTCTGCACGGCGTGCCGGTCGAAGGGCAGGTCGATCTTGCGCCGCAGGTATCCCACGTACACCTCGATCACGTTGGCGTCGCCTTCGTAGTGAGCGTCCCACACGTGATGCAGGATGTCGGCCTTGCTGACCGCGTCGCCGGCCCGGCGCATCAGGTACTCCAGCAGTGAGAACTCCCGCGGTGTCAGCTCGATCTCGGCGCTGCCGCGATGCACCGCGCGGGCGGCCGGGTCCAGCGTCAGGTCGCCGCAGGCCAGGATCGCCGGCCGGGGACGCACGCCCCGTCGTAGCACCGCCCGCAGCCGGGCCAGCAGCACCACGAACGAGAACGGCTTGATCAGGTAGTCATCGGCGCCGAGGTCCAGCGCGTCGGCCTCGTCGTACTCGCCGTCCTTGGCCGAGAGCACCAACACCGGTACCCAGTTCTGCTCGGCCCGCAGCGCCTCGATGATCCGGTAGCCGGACAGGCCGGGCAGCATGATGTCGCAGATGACCGCGTCGTAGCTGTTCTCCCGGGCCAGGTGCAGGCCGTCCGGGCCGTTCAGCGCCACCTCGACGGTGAAACCCTCCGATACCAGACCGCGCTGCAGTGCGGTGGCCATCCGGGCCTCGTCCTCGATGATCAGCAGGCGCATGGCGGGTCCTTCTGGGCGGCGAGCTGGCTAGTGGGCTGGGCGGCGGGCTGGCTGGCGGACTGGCTGGCGGACTGGCTGGCGAACATGGCCCCAGCATGCCGCGCGGGACGGGGCTTTGCTGAGTATGGCCTCAGCTTCGGCTCAGCACTCAGGCTGTGCACAGCGCTGCGGCATGATGCTGGTGTCATGTCCGTCAGCCCCGCTCCCACCGCCCCCGCCCGACCGGCCCGCCGCCGCGTGCTGCGCTGGCTGGTACCGGTCGGTGCCGCCGGCGTCGTGGCCCTGCTGGCCAGCGGCGTCCTGTCGGCCGACGCCAAGCCGAACCTGCCGGCTCGCTCGGCCGCCCAGCTGCTGGCTGCGGTCGGCAATGCCAAGGTCGCCGGGTTCTCCGGCACGGTGGTCGAGAAGGCCTCGCTGGGGCTGCCCGAGCTGCCTAGCCTGGGCGGCAGCGCCAGCAGCGCGAACCCGCTCGCGCTGCTGACCGGCTCGCACACCGTCCGCCTCTGGTACGCCGGTGAGAACAAGCAGCGGATCGCGCTGCTGGATTCCCTCGGTGAGCAGGACGTGTTCCGCAACGGCCGCGAGCTGTGGCAGTGGAACTCCGACACCCGCACAGCCAGCCACAGCACGCTACCCAGCGACGCGGTGGCCACCCCCCGGCAGCTGCCGGTGATCACGCCGGATCAGGCCGCTCGGCAGGCCCTGGCCATGATCGAGCCGTCCACGACCGTGAGCACCGACCATGCCGCGCTGGTCGCCGGCCGGCCCGCCTACACCCTCGTCCTGGTCCCGAAGGACAGCCGGTCACGCATCAGCTCCGTCCGGATCTCGATCGACGGCAAGACCCTGGTTCCGCTGGGCCTGCAGGTCTATGCTCGCGGCTCGGACCGGGCGGCCTTCGACGTATCCTTCACCCGGTTCAGCGACGCGGTGCCCAGCGATGACAACTTCAGCTGGCGCCCGCCGGCCGGGGTCACCGTCAAGCAGGCCCCGCTCGGCACCCAGTCACCGGTCGCTCCCGGCCTGCCCGGCGCGGCGGTCGGCGGTGTCGGCGCTGGCGCCAGCACGGTGGGCACCGGCTGGACCACCATTGTCAGGCTGACCGGCGTCCCAGCATTGACCGAACTCGGCCAGCCGGGCAAGCAGGCGCTACCGGTGCTCGGCGCGCTGCCTGCGGTCAAGGGCAGTTGGGGTAGCGGCCGGCTCTTCCAGTCGGCGCTGATCTGCGCGCTGATCACCGACGACGGCCGGGTCTTCGCCGGGGCGGTGGACCCGGAGTTGCTCTACCAGGCAGCGGCCGCGAAGTAGCGTGCCGGCCGAGCTCGCCGTCCAGACCCGCGGACTGACCAAGCGATTCCGCGGCGGTCAGGTCGCGGTGGACGGCATCGACCTGGTGGTGCCGGCCGGCTCGGTGTACGGCTTTCTCGGCCCGAACGGCTCCGGCAAGACCACCACCATCAGGATGCTGCTCGGGCTGATCTTCGCCACGTCCGGTGAGATGTCACTGCTCGGATCGGCCGTTCCGGCCCAGGCCGCCAGGGTGCTGCCCGACATCGGTGCGCTGGTGGAAGGCCCGGCCTTTCATCTGTACCTGTCCGGCCGGGCCAACCTGGCGCGGTTGGACGCCGCCGACCTGACCGCCGGCCGGCGCGGCTCCCGGGCCAGGATCGAGGCCGCGCTGGACCGGGTCGGGCTCACCGCGGCGGCCGGCAAGCGCTATCGCAATTACTCCCTGGGCATGCGCCAGCGCCTGGGCATCGCGGCCGCGCTGCTGCAGCCCCGCCGGTTGCTGGTGCTGGACGAGCCCACCAACGGCCTGGACCCGCAGGGCACCCGCGAGGTGCGCCACCTGGTCAGCGAGCTTTCCCGCGATGGCACCACGGTATTCGTCTCCTCGCACCTGCTCAGCGAGGTCGAGCAGGTGTGCACCCACGTCGGCATGATGCGTACCGGAGCGCTGGTCTGGCAGGGCTCGATGGCCGAGCTGGCTGCCCAGCAACAGGTCCGGGTCACCGTGGAGACCGTGGATTCGGTCGCTGCCAAGGGAGTGCTGGCCGACCTGGGACTGGCCGAGATCACCGAGCAGGACGGTGGCACCTCGGCGGTGCTCGGTGAGCGGCCGCCCGAGCAGGTGGTGGCAGCCCTGGTGGCCGCCGGGGTCGGCGTCCGGGGCTTCGCGGTGGCCAAGCCCCGGCTGGAGGACGTCTTCGTCCGGCTGACCGGTGAGGGTTTCGATGTCAGCGGCTGAGCTGGTGGGCCGGCGGCGTCCGGCGCTGGGCCTGCGGCTGCTCGGCAGCGAGCTGGCCATGCTGGCCCGGCGCCGGCGCAACCAGCTGATGCTGCTGGCGCTGGCCGCGATTCCGGTGATCATCGCGGTCGCGGTCCGGCTGAGCAGCTCATCCAGCTCTGCCGACGGCCTCATCGGCAGCATCACCGACAACGGCATCTTCGTCTCCTTCGCAGCCCTGGTCGTGGTGATCCCGATCTTCCTGCCGATGGCGGTGTCGGTGGTGGTGGGCGAATCGGTGGCCGGCGAGGCCAGCGCCGGCACCCTGCGCTACCTGCTGGTGGTGCCGGTGGGCCGCAGCCGGCTGCTGCTGATCAAGTTCCTGGCGGTCGCCATCTGGTGCCTGGCGATCACCTCGGTGGTCGCGGTTGCCGGCGTGCTGATCGGCTTCGCGCTGTTCCCGGCCGGCAAGGTCACGCTGATCTCGGGCACCCAGACCAGCCTGCTGGACGCCATCGGCCGGCTGCTGGCGGCCGTGGGCTACGGCTCGTTGATGATGCTGGCGATCGCCTCGATCGGGCTGTTCCTGTCCACGCTCACCGAGGTGCCGATCGCCGCGATGGCCGCCACCCTCGCTGTCGCGATCGTCATGCAGGTGCTGGTGGCGGTGCCGCAGTTGCACGCCCTACGGCCGGTGCTGATCAGCAACTCGCTGCTGAACTTCGGCGACCTGCTGCGCGATCCGCTGTACTACGACGGCCTGCGACACGGCGTGCTGCTGGCGCTTGCCTACCTGGTGATCTTCTGGTCGCTGGCCTGGGCGCGGTTCACCACGAAGGACATCTCGAGTTGATGACCGGCTGGCCGCGGACGCCGCCGGCGTGAGCGAGTACGTCCGGCTCGGTGTCGGCCTGGCGTTGCTGCTGGGCATAGCGGTGGCGGTGTCCTACCGGGCCGGCCTGCACCGCCAGCGTGACCTGCTGGTCGCGGCGCTGCGTGCGGTGGGCCAACTGGCACTGGTCGCGGCCGCGCTGCGCGGTGTGTTCGCCGCGCCGATCAGCTCGATCGCGGTGGTCGTGGTGATGTTCTCGGTCGCCACCTGGACGGCCGCCCGCCGGTTGCGCGACAGCACCGAGGACGCCCGCACGGTGTGGCGCGCGGTGCTGGCCTCGTGCGGTGCCGGTGCCGGTGTGGTGATCACGATCATCGTCGCGCTGCCCACCCTGGACCGCAACGTCCGGACCTTCGTGGCGGTTTCGGGCATCGTCCTCGGCGGAACCATGACCGGGGCGACCCTGGCCGGCCGGCATCTCAACGAGGGACTGCGCCGCCGTCGCGACGAGGTCGAGGCCTGGCTCTCGATCGGTGCGAGCCCGCGTGAGGCCGTACGCGACGTGGCCCGGGCGGCGGCCTCGGAGGCGCTGGTGCCGGCGCTGGACCAGACCCGCACGGTGGGGCTGGTCACCCTGCCCGGCGCCTTCATCGGCGCGCTGCTCGGGGGCGCCAGTGCCACCGGCGCGGCGCGGTTTCAGATCGTGGTGCTGGTCGGCCTGCTCTGCGCCCAGGCAATCACGGTGAGCCTGCTGACCTACCTGCTCGGCGCGCCACGCACGTTGCCCGGTTGAGCAGGTCGGGCGGCCTGAGCTGGTCGGACGGCGTGAGCTGGCCGGACGGCTTGAGCTGGTCGGACAGTCTGAGCTGCCGGACGGCTAGCTGCCCGGCGGGAACTCCTCGGCCGCCCGGCGCTGGCGCAGCAGGTCCCAGCACTGGTCGAGTTCGCGCTCGATGCTGTCCAACCGGGCCCGCTCGGCGGCGTTCAGCCCGAGCCCGGTATGGGTGGATCGCAGGTGATGTTCCTCGCCGACCAGGTCATGGATCTGGCTCAGGATCGGCCGCTCGGTCTCACGTGACATGACTGGCATCCTCCAGCACCGGCCGGGAGTTGGGCACCGTCCACGGTACGACGCCGGCCCCGATCAGCAACAGCGCGATGCAGATCAGCACCGCGATCCGGTAGCTGTGGGTCATCTCGGCCGGAATGCGGTACCGGTCGCCGGTCAGGCCGGCCAGCGGCGGTATCACCGCCACCGCCAGCAGCCCGGCCGCGCGCGAGACCGCGTTGTTCACGCCGGAGGCGATGCCGACATCGTCGGCCGGCACCGAGCCCATCACGGTGGTGATCAGCGGGGCGATCAGCAGCGCCATGCCCAGGCCGAAGACCACCATGCCGGGCAGCACGTCGCGGAGGTAGTCGTGGTGGCGCTCGTCCATCCGCAGGGTGAGCCCGAAGCCCAGCGCGACCAGGCTCGGCCCGACGGTCATCGGCCAGCGCGGCCCGATCCGGGCGGCCAGCGCCCCGGCTCGGGGCGAGACCACCAGCAGCATCACGGTGAGCGGTATCGGCGCCAGGCCGGCCGCCAGCGCGCCGTAATGCCCCGACACCTGCAGGTTCACCACGAACAGGAACAGCACCGTGGCCAGTGCGGCGTAGGTGGTGAAGGTGACCAGGTTCGCCCCGACGAAGGCGCGATCGGCGAACAGCCGCAACGGCAACAGCGGCTGCCGCGAGCGGGACTCGACGAGGACGAACGCCGCCAGCAGCGCCAGGCCGGCCACCGTGCTGGCCAGGGTCAGCGGACCCCAGCCGTCCGCACCGGCCTGGGTGGTGCCGTAGGTCAGGGCGGCCAGGCTGAGCGCGATCAGCGCGGTGCCGGCGACATCGAGGCGGTGACCCTGCGCCGCGCTGCGTGACTCCGGCACGAACCGTAGTCCCAGCACGATGGCCGCGATCGCGAACGGCAGGTTGATCCCGAAGGCCCATCGCCACGACACGTGCTGCACCAGATAGCCGCCCAGCAGCGGGCCGGCGGCGGTCGCCACCGCCGACATGCCCGACCAGATACCGACCGCGCGGCCCCGGTCGGCCGGGGCGAAGCTGGTCTGGATCAGGGCGAGAGACCCCGGTGTGAGCAGCGCCCCGCCGATGCCCTGTAGCACCCGGGCCGCGATCAGGATCGGTGCCGACGGCGCGAGCGCGCAGAGCAGCGACGCGGCCGCGAACCAGCCGATGCCGATGAGGTACACCCGCCGCCGGCCGAACCGGTCGCCGAGCGAACCGCCCAGCAGGATCAGGCCGGCCAGCGTCAGGCTGTAGCCGTTGAGCACCCACTGCAGCGTCTCGAAGCCGGCCGAGAAGTCGATGCCGATCTGGCGAGCGGCCACGTTGGCCACCGTGCCGTCCAGAAACACCATGGCGCTGGCCAGCACGGTGGCCGCGAGTGCCCCGCGGCCCTGCCCGCTGCGCAGGGCCAGGTCACCGCTCGATTGCATTCCTCCAGCATGTCAGCCGCTACGGTGAGCCCATGGCCGAGCCGGACTCCGATCGTGCGCAACTGCTGGCGCAGCGCTGCATGCGGGCGATGCTCGCGGCCGACGCGGCCTCCGCGGCGCTGGGGATCCGGGCGCTGTCGGTGGGACCGGGCCGGGCGGAGCTCAGCATGCCGGTTACCGCCGCCATGCTCAACGGGCACCAGATCGGGCACGGCGGCATCATCTTCAGCCTGGCCGACACCGCCTTCGCGGTGGCCTGCAACAGCTACAACCGCAACACCGTGGCGGCCGGTTGCGACATCGACTTCGTCGAGCCGGTCCGCGCGGGCGATGAGTTGCGGGCGGTGGCCCTCGAGCGTTACCGCCGCGGCCGCACCGGCCTGTACGACGTGACGGTGCGTCGCGCCGACGGGGCGGTGGTGGCCGAGATGCGCGGTCGCAGCCGCGAGATCGCCGGCACCCTGCTCGACCCGTCCTGAATGGGCTGGCTCTGAATGGGCTGGCTCTGATCGGGCCGTCCTGATCGGTCGTGCTCCGGTCGATCGCGCTCAGGCCTCGCCGGCCACCAGCCCGAGCAATGCCAGCGCGTAGGCCTGCTCGGCGTCCGGGTGCCGGTAGCCGGCCGGCGCGCCATTCACCTCGAGGTCCACCTGCCACTGGCCGTCGATGCGGCGCAGGCTGCGAAAGGTCGAGGCCAGCAGTTCGCGCAGCTGGCTCTCGCGTGGCAGCCAGACCGCGTCCTGGTCGTCCACCGAGTCCAGCGCCCACTCGGTGGTGCCGTTGAAGCCGATCACCTGGCGATCACCCAGCCGGTGCACCTCGACCGTCATCTCGCTGAGCACGAACACCTCGGCGTCCATGCCGCGATCGATCACCACGAACCGGTCACCGGACGCGGGTTTCCAGCGCAGTCCGCTCTCACGCAGCGCCCGGGCCGTCTCGATCGAGATCACCAATCCAGTAGTACACGTCCGCTCGGCCGGCGGCGAGCAACCGACCAGCCGGCGGTCACTCGCGGCCAGGCATCCCGTTGCAGTCACCCGGGGCAGAGCCGTGAATGCCGGGAGAGCCGCGAATGAGGACAGATCGTCTAGAAATTTCCGGGCATTGTGATGTGCGCATAAGTTCAATGGGTGTTAGGTTCTCGAAGTTGACTACAGAGAGCGACATCGAAGGTGACTTACAGTGTCTAATATTGTCCTGGCCAGCGATGCCGTCGGCACGCTGTTCACCGTGCCGGAGTCGGACTGGACGGCGATCGACCAGCGGGTCGGGTACGCGATCAAGCTGGCCAACATCGCCGATCAGGTGACCCAGTACCTGCCCGGTTTCAGTGCGCTGGTGGCTGCCTGCCGCACCTGGCGCGACGGCACCTTTCCCGGCATCGGCAGCGCGGCGACCAACCTGCGCGGCTACAGCCGGCAGGCCGTGGCCGAGTTCGCCGAGCTGCGGGCCAAGCTCGGCCCGGGTAATGACCTCTCACCCCAGGTGCAGCAACTGGTGATCGACACCCTCCGGGAACTGGCCGAGCAGACGGTGCCGCTCAACAACCAGTTCCACTCGCTGGCCGGCGAGATCGCCGACTTCACCGATCTGAACCGCGCCGTCGACGCCCAGGTGGACGCCTTCGTCAACAAGCTCGGCCCGCAATGGCACTCGATCCTGCCGTCCACCAGAAAGGTCGAGGACGCGACCGGGCTGGTGCGCGGCACCTGGGAGGCGCTCAGCGCCGACCTGAACGCCCTGGTCAGCGAGCCGATCGAGGTGACCGAGCCGTTCGTACTCAGCCTGCAGATCGATGTCGCGCTGCTCGCCTGGACCAACCTGCAGGCCGAGGCCGATGCCTTCGGCCAGCTGGCGGCCAACCAGGAGCAGTACCTGTCCGGCGCGTGGCTGGGCTGAGCAGATGGCCTCGGTAACCGAACTGCTGACCGCCGCCACTGCCGGCCCGGTGCTGGAAGCGGTGCTGATTCCGCTTACCAAGCAGGGCAAGCTGCGGGTCACCTACAACTGGCTGTACTCCGCGCTCAACTGTGACCCCAACGATGGCTCCGACTTCGTCTGGGTGCTGGACAAGCTCGATGACGTCCACGTCTCGCTCTCGCCCAAGGACCCGTATGCCGGCCGCCGGCTCTACGCCAGCATCCGCGACGACTGGGACTGGTTCGCCCAGGTGCAGGCGCCGCACTCGGCCGACTGGATCACCGCGGTCGGCCGCGACGAGATCCTGACGATCAGCGGCGCCGACCTGCTCACCATCTCGCTGCAAGGCTTCAACGGCCAGTACGTCGCGGTCAACAGCCAGCTGTCCGTCCACGACTGGCACAGCGGGTTCCGGCTGCAGAGCGTGGGAACCCAGGACTACAACGCCCGGACGTTTTTCCTGGGCATCACCCAGCTGATCCAGCCCGCGGTGCACGTCCCGCTGCGCCATGAACTGACCAACACCGATATCGGCAATGCGCTGGCCTCGGCCGGCATCACGCCCGGGACCGACACCGTCTCGTGGCTCCAGTCCGCGCTCAGCTGAGCCCAGCCCTGGACCCAGCCCGCCCTCACGAAAGCAGGAACCCCCATGACCGCACAGCTATTCAGCATCGCCCCGCAGGCAATCGCTGACCCCGGCGTGGCCGGTGGGCCGGCCTTCACGATGTCGCGTCCGGAATGGATCGCGATCCAGACCTACGTGACCGACGCGCTCGCCCTGCCCACCACTGATGAGGCCTTTCGCAACTCGCTGGGCAGCGGGGCGCCGGCTGACCTGTCGGACTTCAAGAAGCTGATCTCGGCCTACGGTGAGATCAACTCCCATGTCACCAACTGGGAGAAGAACATCTACCCGGCCACCGTCAGCCTGGCCAGCGACGTCTATCAGTACGGCACCAACAAGGCACCGGTGTTCTACCCGCCGATCCTCAAGGAGGCCGCAATTCTCGAGGACAACCCCAACGACGAGCACGCCAAGGCGGCACTGAAGGCGATCCTGGACAACCTCAAGGCCGACGCCCAGAGCCGGGCCGACAAGGCCGCCGCAGTGGCCCAGCAGATCCAGGACTTCGCCGGCGAGACCGCGGCCGACAAGGTGACCTTGATCGGGGTCGACGGCAAGGGCGGCCTGGTCAAGTACTACGACGACGAGTACGGCTCGACCAGCGCCGAGGTCGAGAGCCTGACCAAGGAGATCGACGCCCAGCGGGTCATTCTCAAGGCCGCCGACGAGGAGTACGACCATGACGTGGTGGTCGCGGCCACCAGCCCGACCTACGCCTGGGTGTGGCCGATCGGCACCATCGCCGCCGCGGTGGTGGCCGGCATCTACGGCAAGCGCGCGGTGGACGCGCTGGACCGCGCCCGGGCCGCCCAGGAGAAGATCAACACGCTGGCGGCCAAGCTGGCCGCCGACGCCAACCTGCTGGTGGCCATCCACTCGGCCGAGATCGGGTTGAACACCATCGTCAACGATGTGTCCGCGGCACTGCCGGTGATCCAGAAGATCCAGGGCGTCTGGGGCGGCATGTCCAGCGACCTGGCCGCGATCTCGGCCATGATCGACAACGACATCCGCAACGTCCCGCCGATCATCATGAGCCTCGGGGTGGACGAGTCCATCACCGCCTGGCACAACGTGGCGCTGGCCGCGGACAACTACCGGGTGAATGCCTACGTCACCCAGCAGGGCGGTGCGGCCCAGTCGATGGCCGCCTGGCAGGTGGCGACCCAGTTCGCCTCCGCCCGCCGGATCGCGGCCTAGGGCCGACGGCGATGTCCGAGGGACTGCCGAAGCTGGATTGGGCCGAGTTCTACCAGGGCCTGCAGGCGCGGGCCAACGTCCCGGATCCGTCGATCACGATCCTCGACAGCACCCACGCGGTGTTCCAGGCGATGTACCTGGATCTGGCCGAGGTCAAGCTCGCGCTGCGCAACTCCGGGTTCAGCCCGCCACTGGTGACCATCGTTGCCGACGTGCTGAACGTGCCTGCCGAGACCACCTGGACGCTGCAGGACGCCGTCCTGCAGGTGCAGGCCCGCCGCCTGCAGACCGACGGGCCGTTGCGGGTCAACCTGGACTACCGAACCGGCAACACCGCGAGCCTGCTGATGTTCTGCGCTGAACTGGACGGCAGCGTGCGGGCGAGTGCGGTGCAGGACTCGCTGCCACCGACGGTGTTCGATCTGGACGCGGCGCCGGCCGACGGTGGCGTGGTGATCAAGCTGGTCGAGGGCACCCCGACCCGGCAGTCGCTGACCTTCGCCCAGGGCGCGCCCTTCGACCCGGCGCCGTGGTTCGAACAGGCCGTCCGGACCGAGTTCATCTACGCCACGCTGCTGTATGACCCGCACCCGGAGATCGCGGTGTCGCAATTCGCCTGGGTGAAGAACTGGACGGGCTACAACGAGCAACTGCTGGGGATGTTCCTGCAGAGCTCGTCGCTGCTGAGCCTGCTGAGTGCGGAGCTGAACGCCGATGCCAACGGCACCGCGTTCGTGCCGTACCTGAGCCGGGTGGTCTATTCCGACCTGGCCAATGCCTTCGTCGCCGAGGCCAGGCAGTACGAGGCCGACTACCGGGCACTGAGCGTGGAGAAGGTGGTGACCGACCAGTTCATCGAGCTGGCCAAGTCGCTACTGGCCAACAAGACCTACGAGAGCGAGTACACCACCAAGCTGCTGGCCCAGGCCAAGTCCAACCTGGACAACGCGGTGGCCGCGGCCAAGGCTGCGCAGAAAACCCTCACCGATGCCGAGCTGAAGGCCGAGCTGATCTCGATCGACTTTCAGAAGGTGGGCATTCCCGAATGGGAGCGCGAGCAGATCGCGAAGGCGATCATCGAGCTCAGCACCGCGATCATCACCTTCGCGGTCGGCATCGGGGTGATGTTCCTCGGTGATCCGGCCGGCGGCGGGGTGGCGGTGGCCGGCGCGGTCGAGGGCGCCGAGGCAGCGGCCGCCGCCGCCAAGGCGGGCTCGGAGATCGCCACCCTGGCCAAGCAACTGAGCGAGGTGATGGAGAAGCTCAAGCTGGTCGGCGAAGCTCTGAAGAAGGTCTACGAGCTGTCCCAGGAGGTCATCAAGGCCGTCGATGACATCCAGCACGCCGGTGAGTACGCCGAAAAAATGCGTGACATGAGCGTCGATCTGGGCGGGGCCGACCTGACCGCGACCTATGAATGGCAGGTCTACCAGCAGGCGTCCGACGCCGCGCTGCAGGGGCCGGTGGACGACAAGATCGGCTTCGCCGCCGAGCTCAAGCTGGCCATCGACGCCGTTGCGGTGTACGGCCAGGCGCTGGCCGGCGCCCAGGTCGCCACGATCGCTGCCAGCCAGCAGTACGCGGCGATCAGCCTGCAGAAGCAACTCGCCGAGCAGCAGCAGGCCGAGATGCAGCGCTACGTCGACTCACTGGTCAAGGGCCAGGCGCCGCTGGTGACCCTGATGCAGCGCTTCTACGAGCTCTATCTCAACTCCAAGAGCTCGCTGTTCGCCGCGGTCCAGGGTTACCGGGATTCCTACTACTACTGGGCGCTGCTACCGTCCACGATCCGGCCGTCCATCATCGACGGGGTGGACGGTCTGGATACCGGCCTGAAGAACCTGACCAGCATCGCGATGGACTACCAGAGCGCGCTGGAGCATTTCGACCCGCCGCCGCAGCTGCTGGCCGACAAGCGACTGGTCATCGACGATCCGGCCGTGCTGGCCGACCTGGCCAGCAGCCGTGGCGCCCGCTGGGTGGTGCCGATCGGGGTGATCCCGTTCGAGAACCTCGACCGGGTCCGGTTGACCCGGGTGCGGGTGTGGCTCGAAGGGGCCAAGGTCAAGGACGGTGCTTCGGTGGACGTGCTGATGCACACCCAGGGCAACTACCTCGACCGGTTCAAGGACAAGACCTACCAGTTCACGTCCAAGCCGCTGGTGCGCGACTTCGAGTACCGGGTCAGCAGCAAGCTGAGCGGGCCGCCGGACTGGGTGTTCGAGGACGGCAGCTACGGCTACGTCGAGGTGGACGGCACCGTCGACAACGAGGTCAGCTACGCCTACTTCCAGCCGACCCCGTTTGCCGAGTGGAGCATCGACCTGTCCCGGATCGCGGCGGTGGACCTGTCCGGCGTCACCAAGCTCACCATGCAGTTCGCCGGTTCGGTGATCGCCGAGACCTGAGTAGCCAGCTTCACGCCGGCCGTCTTCGTGCCGTTCAGGCGGTTCGGTCAGGCGGTTCGGTCAGGCGGTTGAGCCGTCGGCCGGGCCGCCAGCCGGGCCAGGAAGGTGTAGCGGTCACCGCGGTACCAGCTCTGCACCCACTCCACCGGCAGGCCGTCGGCGTCGAAGCTGTGCCGGGACAGCACCAGCATCGGCGCGCCGGTGTCGGTGTCGAGCAACTCCGCCTGCCGCGGCGTGGCCGGCGCGGTCTCGATGGTCTCTTCCGCCACAGCCGGCAACACCCGGTAGCGCTCGGCCAGCACCCGGTACAGCGACGGGGCCCGCCGGACCCGGCCCATCAGTCCGGGAAAGCGGTTCGCCGACAGGTAGGAGGTTTCCAACGCGGTCGGCTTGCCGGCCGCCAGTCGCAACCGCTCCAGCCGGTACACCGGCGCGCGTGGTGGCAGCCCCAGCCGCTGCGCGAGGTCGTCGCCAGCCGGTATCCGGCGGGCCGACAGCAGCCGGGCCGAGGCCAGGATGCCGTTGGCGGCGGCCTGCTCGGTGAAGCTGGTCAGCTGCAGCGGCCAGGTGATCTTGGGCTCGGCCACGAACGTCCCACAACCCTGCCGGCGCACCAGCCGTCCCTCGGCGACCAGCTCGCCGAGCGCCTGCCGCACGGTGGTGCGCGAGGTGCCGAGCTCGGCAGTCAGCACCCGCTCGGTCGGCACCGGACGTCCCGGTGGCTGGGCGTCGATGATCTCCAGCAGGTGTCGTTTGACCCGGTAGTACTTAGGCTCTTGAGACTGGCCGGGCTCCCGGGGCATCCTGACGGGTACAGCGCTGGTCACGGGTTCCCCTCAGATCACGAGTTGTCTATACCATTGACCGGCCAAGCCAAACACTGGACCACTAATTTGTCTAGTCCAATGACCGACCGGGGTGTCCGAGTGCCAGACGACGCGCAGATCCGCCGGCTCGCGCTGGCCTGCTTCCTGCCAGGATTCGTAGGGCCCCGGCCGCCACGCTGGCTGCTGGACGGCCTGGCCGGCGGCCTGGGCGGCCTGGTGCTGTTCAGCTCGAACCTGGGCGATCCGGCCAATGGCTCGGCAGTGCCGGCGCTGACCCGGCAGCTGCGCGCGGCGGCCGGCCGAGACCTGGTGCTGGGCCTGGACGAGGAGGGCGGCGATGTCACCCGGCTGGACACCGACCGGGGCAGCACCGCGCCGGGAGCCGCCGCGCTCGGCTGGCTGGACGATCCGGCTGCCACCGAGGCGGTCTACGCCGACATCGGCGCGCGGCTGGCCGAGGCCGGCATCACGCTGAACCTGGCCCCGATAGCGGACGTGAACGTCGATCCGCGCAACCCGGTGATCGGGGTGCGATCCTTCAGCGCCGACCCGGCGGTCGCCGCCCGGCAGGTGGCCGCCGCCGTCCGGGGTATCCAGCGGTCCGGGGTGGCCGCCTGCGCAAAGCACTTTCCCGGTCACGGGGCCACCAGCGCCGACTCCCACCACGAGGTGGCCACCGTGCACCGCCAGCGGGGCGACTTCGAGGCGGTGGAGTTCGCACCGTTCCGCTCGGCGATCGCCGCCGGCAGCCGTGCGGTGATGACCGGTCACCTGCTGGCACCGGCGCTGGACGGTGATATCGCCACCGTCAGCCGTCCGATCACGACCCGCCTCTTGCGGGATTCGCTCGGTTTCACCGGCACGATCGTCACCGACGCGCTGGAGATGACGGCCGTCTCGGGCACCATCGGCATGGTCGAGGGATTCGTCGCGGCCCTGATCGCCGGCGCCGACGCGGTCGAGACCGGTGCTCGAGACTACCCGGAACTGCTGCGCCAGATTCCGGTCGCGGTGCTGGCCGCGGTGGACAGCGGCCGGCTGAGCCTGCAGCGGCTGTCGGACGCGGCGCGCCGGACCGCCCTGCTGGCCGCTCCGGGCGTGCCGGCACCGGTCAGCGTCGCGGAGCGGGCCCTGCTCGAGACGGTGGCCAGCCGCTGCGTCGAGGTCATCGGCGAGCTGCCCAGGTTGAGCCGGCCGCTGGTGATCGAGTGCCGCACCGAGAACGGCATGGCCACCGGGACGCTGCTGTGGTCGCTGGCCGACCGGATCGCCGAGCGCGACCGGGCCTGCGAGATCCTGATCGTGGACGGGCCGGTCGAGGTCGCTGACCTCCGGGCGGCCGGTCAGGGCCGGTCGCTGGTGGTGGTCGTCCGCGATCCGGGCCGCAACCCCTGGCAGCGCGCGGCCACCCTCGCGGCGGCCGCGCATCGGGCCGATCGACACAACGCGGTGCTGGTCGACGTCGGCTGGCCGGCCGAGTTGCCCGATGTCGCCGCCGACCTGCCGCTGGTGCGTACCCGGGGCATCGCACCGGGCCTGCTCGCCGCCGCTGCCGAGGTGCTGCTGCCGCAGGTAACCTGATCCGGCCCAGTGACATTTGGAGGCTGCATGAGACTTCTTCTTACTTCTGCCGGCATCAAGAACCCGAGCATTCATGACGCGCTGGTCGACCTGCTGGGCAAACCGATCGCCGAGGCAAGCGCCCTGTGCATCCCCACCGCGATGTACGGCCACCCCCAGGTCGGTCCGGGAGCGGGCGTCTGGCGGTTCATCAGCGGGCAGTCCGCCGAACCCATGTGCGAGCTGGGGTGGAAGTCCCTGGGAGTGCTGGAGCTCACCGCGTTGCCCAGCATCGACGAGGAATACTGGGTCCCGAAACTCCGAGAGACAGACGTCCTGCTCGCCTCGGGCGGCGACGCCCTGTACCTGTCCCACTGGATGCGGGAGTCCGGGCTGGCCGAGCTGCTGCCGTCGCTGACCGACACGGTCTGGGTGGGCCTCAGTGCCGGGAGCATGGTGATGACCCCCCGGATCGGGGAGGATTTCGTCCGGTGGAAGCCGCCCGGCGGAGGCGACGAGGCACTGGGCCTGGTCGACTTCTCGATCTTCCCGCACCTGGATCATGAGCTGCTGCCGGACAACACCCTGGCCGAAGCAACGCGATGGGCGGCCGACCTTGCGGGTCCCGCGTACGCGATCGATGACCAGAGCGCCATCACGGTGATCGACGGCACCGTCGAGGTCGTCTCCGAGGGGCACTGGAAGCTGTTCTCCTAGCCGGGGCCACCTGCGATCGGCGCGCGTCGGCGCGCGAGCGCCGCGAAGGATCCGGTCAGCCGGGATGGCGGCTGGGCAGGCTGGACGGCGGTGCCGACCCCCCACCGGACGGGGTGCCTGATCCGGTGCCGCCGGTGGTTCCGTTGCCCGAGTCGGTGCCGCCGGAGCCGGTGCCGCCGTACTGACCAGAGCCGTACTGACCAGAGCCGTACTGGCCGGAGCCGTCCGGCGCGGTGCCGTTGCTCAGGCAGAGCGTGACCTTGCTGCCGGCCGTCGCGATGTGCGGCTCGTAGTAGCCCACGGTGCCGGCTGCCTCGCCGCTACCGCAGATGGTGGCAGCGACCGTCACGCCCAGGCCCAGGCCGCTCAGCGTGCTGGTGGCCGCCGCGGTGCTCTGGCCGGCCAGGTCGGGCACGTCCACCGGGTCGGTCACGTCGGCCGGATCTGCCCAGTTCCACTCCTGCTGGGCCAGCCGCGGTCCGTAGGCGTCCAGCCAGAAGGTCGAGGCGTAGGCGCCGAAGACGTCGCTGGTGTTGCGCGAGACGGTGTCGGGCAACCCGACCAGGGTGGCCTTCGGCGAGGTCGGGTTGACCAGCGCCGCGGCCGACACCAGGGTCGGGGTGATGCCGGCGAACCAGAGCGCGGAGTTGCCGTTGCCGCCGTCCGGGCCCGAGGCGTCATCGTTGTCGGTGCCGGTCTTGGAGGCCACCAGGCTGCCGCCGTTGCCGTACCAGCTGCCGAAATAGCGGCCTGCGGTGCCGAGTGAGCTGCTGGTGTCGGCAGTCATCATCGCGACCATGGTCCGGGCAACCTGGGTGTCGAACTGCCGGCTGCAGGCCGGCTTGGTGTAGCTGACCGGGCCGCCGGCCGGGCCGGTCACCTGCAGGATCGGGTTGGCCGGGCAGAACACGCCGTCGTTGGCGACCGCGCCGTAGGCCGCCGACAGCTCCAGCGCCGAGGTCGGCGAGAAGCCGAGGGTGAAGCCGGTGCGGTGCTCGGCGATGGTGGCCTGGGCGATGGTCTCGGTCGAGCCGGCATGATCCGGCGCGTTCAGGGTGTTCATGCCCAGGCCGAGCGCGGTCTGCACGATCGGGGTCAGATCGCAGCCGAACAGCTGGTCCTCCATCCCGACGAAGTAGGTGTTGACCGACTCCGGCAGCGCCGAGGACAGCGGCAGGGTCGGCCGGTAGCTGCCGGCGTTGTGGGTCTGGTAGGGAGTGGTGTTGGCATCGGTGGGGCAGTTCTTGACGGTGTAGGCGTTCGAGCCGGTGGTCAGCGTGAAGCTCGGCTGGACGCCGAGTGTGAGCGCGGCCAGCGTGGTGAAGTACTTGTAGGTCGAGCCCGAGCCGGCGTAGCCGTCGGTGAACAGCGGGACGGTGGTCTGCCCGGCGCCGACCCCGTAGCGCCGGCTGGTGATCATGGTCTGTACCGCCCCGGTGCGCGGATCGACCGAGGGCATCACCAGGGCGGTGGGTGAGTTCGGGTCCAGTCCGGAGTTCCAGATCGCGGCCTGGCCGCTGTTCTGCAGGCTGGCATCCAGGCTAGTGACGATCTTCAGGCCGCCGGTCTCCAGGGTCTGCTGCTTCAGCCCGCCGGTGGTCTCGAGCCAGTTGAGGACGTAGTCGCAGAAGAACCCGACGTTCTTGACCGAGGTGGCGGCGTTGGTGCAACCCTGCCCGGTCACCGGGGCCTTGCTGCTGGCCAGGCCCAGCGGGCTGGTGGCGTAGCGGGCCGCGTCGGCGGCCGACAGCTCGTTGTTGGCCACCATGTTCTGCAGCACCTGGTTGCGCCGCTCCCGGGCGGCCTGCGGGTTGACGAACGGGTCGAGTTCGGACGGGCTCTGCACCAGGCCCACCAGCATCGCGCCCTGGGGCACCGTGAGTTTGGCGGCCGGCACCCCGAAGTAGGTCTGGGCGGCGACCTGGATGCCGTAGGAGTTCTCCCCGAAGAAGGCGATGTTGAGGTAGTCGTCGAGGATCGCGGTCTTGCTGTATTCCTTCTCCAGCCCGATGGCGCACTGGGCGTCCTGCAGCTTGCGGTTGAGGTCCTGCTGGATCGCGGCCTGCCGCTGGGCGTCGTTGGTGGCCTGGTAGTAGCGCACCTGCTTGACGTACTGCATGGTCAGCGTCGAGCCGCCCTGGGTGTCACCGCTGCCGTCGGTGTTGGCCAGCGCCGCGCGCACCAGGCCGTGCAGGTCCACCCCGTGGTGGGAGTAGAAGCGCTTGTCCTCGGTGGAGATCAGCGCGTCCTGGACCGACTGCGGGATCTGGCTGAGCGCCACATCCCGCCGGTTCTGGGCGTACAGGGTCGCGATCACGGTCTTGCCGTCGGAGGCGTAGACGGTGCTGGTCTGCTGCGCCGGTGAGATCACCAGATCACAGCTGGTGTTCAGAAATCGGCTGGCGGCCTTGTCCGCGGCCACGCCGGCTCCGCCGACGAAGGGCAGCACGATGCCGGCGACCAACGCCCCGGCCAGCGCGACGGCACCGGCCAGCTTGCCGGTCGTGGTGAGCAGGTGGCGTCGGCGTGAACTGAGCGTAGGCATCGCCTCGATTGTGGTCTGCCCGTCCTGTAGATCAGTTAAGTTGCTGAGACCGCGCTCAGCTCGAGCGTGACGTGTCGGTCTGGTAACAGCGGCGAACGCTGCCCTGGGACCCCTTGACACCTGGAATGGTCTAGGCCAATACTTTGCGAAATTCGTCTATACCAATCTTGAAGGAGACGGTGGCGTGAATCGCAGATGTGCGGGCGTGGTGGTCGCGGCGACAACCCTGGCCCTGGTGGTCAGCGGGTGCAGTTCCAGCAAGTCGGCCAGCAGCGGTTCCAAGGACGACAGCGTGCTCAGCACGGATGGCAAGGGCAAGACCGTCACGGTGTGGCTGCAGAGCGACGCCCAGAAGGGCTGGCCGGCCGTCGTCGACCAGGCCACCCAGCGCTTCGAGGCCGCTACCGGGGCCAAGGTGAACATCCAGTGGCAGCAGTGGTCCAACTACACCACCAAGCTCGACTCCACCTTCGCCGGCAGCACCGCCATTCCGGACGTGGTGGAACTGGGCAACACCCAGACCGCCAGCTACATCGCTGGCGGCGCGTTTGCCGACCTCACCTCGGCCAAGGGCCAGTTCGAGAACTCCGGCAGCTGGCTGCAGGGCCTCACCGACTCGGCCACCTCGCCGAACGGCAAGCTGCAGGCGGTGCCGTACTACGCCGGCAGCCGGGTCGTCATCTACCGCAAGGACCTGTTCACCAAGGCCGGCGTCACCGCGGCGCCGAGCACGCTGAGCGAGTTGAACTCCGACCTGGACAAGGTCAAGGCCGCCAACGCCAGCGACAAGAACTTCTCCGCCTTCTACATGCCCGGCAAGTACTGGTACGCCGCGATGTCGTTCGTCTACGGCGCCGGCGGCAAGATTGCCGGGCAGAGCGGCGGCAGCTGGCAGGGCAGCCTGGAAAGCAGCCAGGCCCAGCAGGGGCTGGCCGCCTGGCAGAAGCTGACCAGCTACTCGGTCGGCGGGGCCACCAAGGACGAGTCCGACCAGGACGCCATCATGGCCCAGGGCCACACCGGTGCCATCCTCGGCAACGGCTGGGAGGTCGGCGCGGTGACCGACCCGAAGACCGGCAAGCCGGCCCTCGCACCGGACCTGGCAACCTTCCCGCTGCCCAGTGACACCGCCGGCCAGTACACCCCGTCCTTCCTCGGTGGCTCGGATCTCGCGGTGCCGGCCAAGGCGCCCAACGCCGGCCTCGGCGCGGCCTGGATCAAGTACTTCACCGACACCACCAGCCAGACCGCGCTGGCCAAGTTCGCGATCCCGAACACCACCTCGCTGCTCAGCGTGTACGAGGCTGCCGGCGATGCCAACAAGTCGACCGGCGAGGCCGCCAAGAACACCTGGTTCGTGCCCAACACCCCGAACTGGGCGAACGTCGAGAGCGGCAACATCCTGCAGAACATGCTGGAATCGATCGCGACCGGAAAGAGTTCGATCGCCGATGCGGCCAAGTCCGCGGATACTCAGATCGCCAGCACGCTCAACGCCGGCAGCTGAGGCCCGATCCACCCGACGGCACTCCGCCCGACGGCACTCCACCCGACGGCACCGCGGGCTACCGCGGTGAACTGAGGAAAGCGCGGAGCAGATGACATTGACCCGAGTCCCGGGGACGCGCTCGACCCGCCGGTCGCGTCCCCGGGCCGGCGGGGTTCGCTCGTCGGGCCTGCCCTACCTGCTGATCCTGCCGGCCTCGCTGGTGCTCGCCGCGGTCGCGGCCTGGCCGCTGGTCAAGATCGTCCAGCTGTCGCTGCAGAAGCAGCAGAGCGGCAAGTACGCGCTGTTCCACAGCGGTGCCAGCACCCCGTTCGTGGGGCTGCGCAACTTCAGCAACGTGCTGTCGGACAGCACCTTCTGGACGGTGCTCACCCGGACCGTGGTGTTCACCGTGATCAACGTGGTGCTCAGCCTGCTGATCGGGCTGGCCATCGCCATCCTGCTCAACCGGATCTCGACCTGGGCCAGGCTGATCCTCACCGCCGTCCTGCTGTTCGTCTGGGCGGTGCCCTCCACCGTCTCGACCCAGGCCTTCTACTGGATGTTCTCCAGCCAGTACGGCGCGGTGAACTTCGTGCTGAACTCGCTGCCGGGCCTGCAGATGCGCGGTCATGACTGGTTCGCCGACCCGCACCAGGGCCTGGCGGTGGTGACCGCGGTGGTGGTGTGGGGTGCCATCCCGCTGCTGGCGCTGTCGTTGCACGCCGGGATCACCCAGGTGCCCAAGGACGTGCTGGAGGCGGCCCGGGTGGACGGCGCCGGCGCCTGGCAGGCCTTTCGCAGCGTGACTTTGCCGTTCCTGGCGCCGCTGCTGGTCATCCTCACCACGCTGTCGGTGATCTGGGACTTCGGGGTGTTCAACCAGATCTGGTTCATGCGCGACGGGCATCCCGAGCCCGGCTACCAGACCCTGGGCATCTACATGTACTCCCAGGGCATCGGCAGCAGTCACTACAATCTGGGTGCCACCGTCGGGGTGTTGATGATGGCCTGCCTGCTGGTCGTGATGGTCTTCTACATCAAGCAGCTGTTCAAGATCGGGGACGCCGAATGACCGTCGTGGTTCCCTCGACCTCGGTGAATCCGGCGCCGGTGCCAGCCGAGGTCGCCCCGGTGGCGGCCACGCCCCGCCGAGGCCACAGCCGGCACCAGCGGGCCACCTGGGCCTGGAACGCGCTGGCCATGGTGCTGGCGATGGTGTTCGGCTTTCCCCTCTACTGGATGCTGATCACCTCGTTCAAGACCAGCTCGGACATCAACTCCCTCACCCCGCAGTTCTGGCCGCATCACCCGACACTGCGCGGTTTCAGTGAGGTCCTGCACGACCGGATCTTTCTCGACGACCTGCGCAACACCCTGGTGATCACGCTGGCCGCGGTGCTGGTCAGCGTGGTGATCGGCTTCTTCGGTGCGATGGCGATCGCCCGGTTCCGCTTCATGGGACGCAAGATCTTCATCTTCGTGGTGCTCATCGTGCAGATGATCCCGTTGCTGGCGCTGACCATTCCGATGTCCTTGCTGCTGGACCGGTGCCACCTGAAGAACAGCCTGACCGGGGTCATCATCGCCTACCTGATGTTCACCAGGCCCTACACCATCTGGACGCTGCGCACCTTCATCGCCAACGTACCCAAGGAACTGGACGAAGCCGCCCTGGTGGACGGCTGCAGCCGGTGGCAGACCTTCTACAAGATCATCCTGCCGCTGGTGAGCCCCGGCCTGATCGCCACCGGGGTCTACGGCTGGATCCTGGCCTGGAACGAGTTCGTGCTGGCCAACACGCTGCTGATCGACAACGGCAAGCAGACCTCGATGATCTACCTGCTGATCTTCCAGTCCAGCCCGGTGCACGGCGCTGACTGGGGCGGCCTGATGGCGGCGGCGACCCTGACCTCGTTGCCGGTGGTGGTGCTGTTCGTGCTGTTCCAGAGCCGGATCTCGGCGGGGCTGACCTCGGGCGCGGTGAAGGGATGACGGTGCTTACCGGCGCCCGGCTGGTGACCCCGGACGGGGTGCTGGAATCGGGCTGGCTGCGGTTGGCCGGCGGCCGGATCGCCGAGGTCGGTGCCGGCCCGCTGCTCGACCCCGGCGCTGAGGACCTCGGTGGCGGCTGGCTGGTGCCGGGCTTCATCGACCTGCACGTGCACGGCGGTGGTGGTCACGATTTCACCGAGTCGGCCGAGGCAATGGCCGCCGGCATCGACTACCACCGCGGTCACGGCACCACCCGCACCCTGGTCTCGCTGATGGCCGGCTCGCTGGATGCGATGTGCGAGCAACTCGGCTGGCTGGTCGGTCTGTGCGCGGTCGATGACCGGGTGGCCGGCGCGCACCTGGAAGGGCCGTTCCTGGCCCACGCACGGTGCGGCGCGCAGAACGTCGCGCACCTGCAACTGCCCGACCGCCAGGTGATGGCCAAGCTGCTCGACGCCGGTCAGGGCCTGGTGCGGACGGTCACGGTTGCGCCGGAACTGCCTGGCGCCACCACGGTGATCTCAGATCTGGTGCAGGCCGGCGTGGTGGCCGCGATCGGGCACACCGACGCCGACTACGAGCAGGCCCAGGCCGGCTTCGCCGCCGGTGCGACGCTGACCACCCACCTGTTCAACGCGATGAGCCCGCTCGATCACCGTCGGCCGGGCGGGGCCGTAGCTGCCCTGGAATCCGGTGCGGCGCTGGAGGTGATCAGCGACGGGGTGCACCTGCACCCGGCGATGATCAGGCTGGCGGCCCGGTACGGCAGCCAGCGGCTGGTGCTGGTCACCGACGCGATGAGCGCGACCGGCGTCGGCGATGGCTCCTACGTTC
The DNA here is from genome assembly GCA_050999655.1 of Jatrophihabitans sp. GTDB lineage: Bacteria > Actinomycetota > Actinomycetes > Mycobacteriales > Jatrophihabitantaceae > Jatrophihabitans_A. The sequence goes on along the minus strand of JBPCPA010000225.1, from coordinate 374 downwards.
TCGGGGGATTGCCGGTGACCGTGGTCGACGGGCAGGCCCGCGGCACCGGCACCGGCTCGCTGGCCGGCAGCACCCTCACCCTGGACGAGGCATTGCGCCAGGCGGTGCGCTCGGTCGGCCTGCCGATCGAGGTCGCGGTAGCCGCCGCAACGGCCAATCCGGCCCGGGTGCTGGGGATTGCTGACCGGTGCGGTGCCATCGCCGCCGGTCTGGACGCCGACCTGGTGCTGCTCGATGACGACCTGCAGGTTCGCCGGGTGATGATCGCCGGCCGCTGGCACTAAGCAGCCTATCGAAAATGGAGCGTTTGCCCGCTGGGGGCGGGGAAACACTCCATTTTCGGGGTCTGGGCCCCGCCGGCTCAACGGCCGGTC
>JBPCPA010000211.1:0-41538 GCA_050999655.1 Jatrophihabitans sp. | reverse complement strand
GTGCAGCGCGGCGCTGCCCAGGCTGCCCGAGGCCAGCGCGCTCGCGGCGGCCAGCGCCCCGGCGCTCAGCACCGCCACGGCTGCGGCGTCGGTCAGCCGCTGCGGCCAGCTGTCGGTCGCGGCAACCACCCGCAGCACCAGCCAGCCGGCGAGCACCGCGAGCAGCGCGATGACCAGCACACCGAGGACGGTGACCGGCCGGCCGTGCGGCACGCCGGCGAGCAGCGGAAAGGTCGGCAGTGTGCCGTGGCTGACCGAGACCACCGACACCGCGGTGTGCGGGCCGATCTGAAAGCCCGGGCCGGTCAGGTAGCCGACCGCGGCCAGCACCGCATTCGGGGTGGCGGCGATGCCCAGCAGCGCGATCGGCAGCCCGGCAGCCCCCGGCGCGAGCTGGCGTTGCATGGCGACGGCGTCCTGAAAGTGGCTCGCGATCATGCCGGCCGCCAGCAGCGAACCGGCCAGCAGGTAGCAGCAGCAAGCCATCCCGGCTGCCCTGACCACCCGCTGCCAGCGCTCGGAAAGCCGGTGCCAATGTGCCTGCGCCAGCCGGGCCACACCGCCGACCAGCAGCACGAACAGCATCGCTGCCAGCATGCTGCGCAGCGCCGGCGCACGGGTGGCACCGAGGGTGGCCCAGTTGGCAAGCAGGCCCGAGGCGATGCCGTAACCGGCGGTCAGCCCGAGCAGGCCCGACACCGAATCCGACCGGCGGGCCTGCGCGAGGACCAACCAGCCCAGCACCGCGGTGACCAGCAGCGGGGTCAGGCTCACCTCGGTGCCGTTCAGCACCAGGCCACCGTGCGGCGCTGACAGCGCCAGCAGCGCCCCGGCCTTGACCGCGGTGCTGGCCGGGGTGGTGTCCGCGCCCGGCACCAGCCAGACCGCGAAGGCAGGAATCGCGCACAGCCCGACGGCCAGCAGCAGCAGGCCGGCTCCGGACAGCACGCCGCGCCGGAACCGGGTCAGCCAGCCCGCGGGCAGCTCGTCGCCGGAGTTCACCGTCCCAGGCTCGCAAAGCGATTCCGGATCGGTGGCCAGGCGCGCCGGTCATCGCCAGGATCACCGGCCGGCGCGGCGCGGCTACCCGGTCGGCCCGGTCAGGCTCAGTAGCTGGTCGGACCAGCGGCCGGTCAGCCACCGGTCGTGGCTGGCCACCAGCACTGTGCCGGCGGCCGTCTGCAGGGCTGCCTCCAGTTCGGTGGCCAGCGCCAGCGAGATGTGGTTGGTCGGCTCGTCGAGCAGCAGCAGGTCCGGTGCGCTCGCGATCAGCATCGCCAGGGCCAGCCGGCGTCGCTGGCCGGCGCTGAGCTCGCCGACCGGCTGCAACTGCTCGCGACGGCGCAGCAGACCCAGCTCGGCCAGCGCCAGCTGACTGCCCGCGGCCAACCGCTCGTCGAAGGTCTGCCGCGCCGTCCTGGCCGGGTCGGCGAAGTGGACGTCCTGGGGCAGCAGCCCGATCCGGTGAGCGGTGACCGTCACGCTGCCGTGCCGCGGCCGCAGCCGGCCCGCGATCACCGCCAGCAGGCTGGACTTACCCGAGCCGTTGGCGCCGGTGACCAGCAGCCGGCCACCGCTGGGCACGTCCAACCGGGCCAGCTGTAGCCGTCCGGGAACCTCGATCTCGCGCAGCGACACCGCAGTCCGCCGGTCGCTGGCCGGGGCGGTGAGCGGGGCATCGAAGGTCAACGGCGGCCGGGGTTTGCGGACCTGCTCGCGTTCGGCCACCGCCAGCCGCCGCTGGGCATTGCGGACCCGCCGGGCGTGGCTACGTTCGACCTTGGCGCCCTTGAACTGGTGGATGAACTTGTCCCCGTCGGTCGGCCCGCGGTTGTGCGCGATGCTGGCAGGGGTGGCGGTGCTGGCCCGGCGCAGATCGGCGAGCCGGGCCTGCTGGTCGAGATAGGTCTGCTGCCAGCGCAGCCGGGCGGCGGCCTGGTGTTCGAGATACTCCCGGTAACCACCGCCGTAGCGGGTGCCGGCCCGCCCGTCCACCGGATCCAGATCCACGATGTCGGTGCAGACGCGGTCCAGGAACACCCGGTCATGGCTGACCGCCAGCACCACGCCTGGCAGGCCGAGCAGGAACTCCTCCAGCAATACCAGCGCGTCGCCGTCCAGGTGGTTGGTGGGCTCGTCCAGCAGGACACAGTCCGGCCGACCGGTCATGATCAACGCCAGCGCGAGCCGGCTGCGCTGGCCGCCGGACAGCGTGGCCACCGGCCGCTGGACATCGATGCCGGCCAGTCCCAGCCCGAGCCGGGCCAGTTCGGCCCGCCGGTCTGCGTCCCAGGCCTGGTGGGCCTGAGCCCATTCCAGCACCCGAACGAAGTCGGCCTGCCGGCCCGGATCATCGACCAGCGCCGCGCTGAGCTCCTCCACCTGCCGAACCGCCCGGTGCAGTGGGGCCAGCGCGTCCGCGCTGACCGAGCCCACCGTCGCGCCGCTGGCGAAGTCCGGCTCCTGCGGCAGATACCCCAGATCGGACGGTCGCTGGACCGTGCCGGAGTCAGGTGCCTCCACCCCGGCCAGCAGCCGCAGCAGGGTGGACTTGCCCGCCCCGTTCTCGCCGATGCACCCGATCCGCCGGCCCGGCGAGGCGGTGAGCTCGATGCCGTCCAGGACCGGACGGCCACGGTAGGACTTGGTGAGGTCGCGAGCGACAAGCGCGGCAGGCATGCAGGATCCCAGCTGGACGAGGGGCACCCGCCGGGCTTGAGGTCGGTGCGACACCGACCGCCACGGACGCGGGTTCGACTGGGATCAGGACTACATAACCTGACCGACGGTACGGCCCGGCCGCGGGCCTGGGCAACGGGATTTCTGTCCCGCGTCGGGGCCGCCTGCGCTGTCGGGCCACCTGATGGCCTGCTGGCCGCCGGGCAGCCGTCGCCCGCATGGTTTAGCGCGGTGGGTACGGGTTCTGCTCCGAGCCGGAGGCCGTCGAGGAATCCGGCTGGCCCGGTGACTGCTGGCCCGGCGATTGCTGTGCCGACTGGCCCGGCGGAGTTTGCCCTTGCTGGTGCTGGGGAACCTGCGGCGGCGGGTACTGGACCCGGGGCGGGTACTGGGCCTGCTGATAGGGCGCTGGCGGTTGTTGATACGGCGTCGGCGGGAGCCGGGCCGGATACTGCTGCTGCGGATACGGCTGCTGCGGATACGGTGACTGCGGGTACTGCTGCTGATACTGAGGCGATTGCGGATACTGCTGCTGCGGGTAGGTCGGCCGCGGATACTGGGGCTGCTGCGGATACTGCTGCTGCGGGTAGGTCGGCGCGGGTGCTTGCGGGTAGCCGCCGGCTCCATAACCAGCGGCACCATAACCGGGCGCGCCGTAGCCGGCCGCGGGGTAACGGTGGGCGGCGGCCTGGTCGGCGGCGTCCTGCTGAGCCTGCGCAGCCCGGACGTTGGCCGCCTTCACCGACTTCTCGCTGCCGGCCAACCAGCCCAGCACCAGCACCACCCCCTGGCTCAGCGCGGTGAGCAGGCCAGCCACCGAACCGGCCTCGATGGTGGTGCTGTCCGGCTTGGCGATCATGCCGCCGAGCACGACGATCGAGGCGGCAGCGGCGAGAAAGGCGGCGACCGGCGGGCTGCTGCGCTCGTGCGCGCGCCCGGTCAGCAGCTGCTGCAGCGCCAGCGCGGCCGCGGCCAGCACCAGGCCGATCCCGGCGGCTCCGGTGCCGGCGTAGAAGCCGGGCTGGCCGCCACCGGAATCGCCGACCGTGCCGAACCAACCGAGAAATCCCCACAGCACCATCGGCGCCGCGAGGGCCGCGCCGACAACGTCCCACGGTCGGGCCCGCACCACGGCACCGGCCGCCAGTTGATCAAGCTGACTCATGTTTCTGAATCTAGCCCGACTTCTGCTGGCGGCCGGTGTGAAAGCCGGTTGGCTGCGCCGGTCAGGGACGGCCGGGCAGCTTGCCGCCGCTGTCGCTGAATCGCTTGACCGACAGCCCGGTGCCTACCAGCACGGCCAGGAAGCTGACCCAGTAGCCGAAACCGTGGCCCTTGTCGATCTTCACTCCGAACACCCCGTTGGCACCGCCGGTGTCACCCGGCACCGCGAACAGCGCGATCAGCAAGAACAGGGCGGCCACCGAGAAGGCGACCAGTACCACCAGTCGGATCGGGAAGGGCAACTCCAGCTTGGCGATCAGCTGCACGGCCAGCAGCAGCGCGGCCAGCAGCGCGAGCAGGATGGCGACCGGGGCGAAGAAGCCGTGCCAGGCGCTCACCGACGCGCTCTGCGAGAAACCGCTCAGCGACAGTGAGTAGGTGAAGAAGTCGAAGGTGGAGAAGATGAATGCCACCACGCCGGCGCCGATGATCGCCCAGTCCAGCGGATTGACCGTCTTGGGGTCGAAGTTCTGCAACGACTTCGGATCGAAGCTGCCGAACTGGCCACCGGTCGCGGGCGCGTCGGCCTGCGCTGCGGGTGGCTGGTAGCCGGCCGGCGGTTGGTAGCCGCCCGAGGTGGCCGGCGGCGGCTGGTAGGCCGGCGGCTGCTGGAACTCGGGTGCCGGCGGCGCGGCCGGGGCGTCATAGCCAGGTGCGGCTGGCGGCTGGTAGCCCGGTTCCGGCGGCGCGGCCGGGGCGTCATGGCCGGGTGCGGCCGGCGGCTGGTAGCCCGGTGCGGGTGGACCGTCGTAGCCGGGTGCGGCCGGCGGCGGCACCGGCGCGCCTCCGTACTCCGGCTGTTGGCCGCCGGTGCCCGGGGCCTGTCCGGGATTCTCAGTCATGTGCGCGCTCCCATATAGGACGGTTTCATTGCAAATTCACGGCAGATTCACTCTCGGCAAAGTTATACCTAACAGCCTTGCCGAACCAGAGGCGCGCGCAGGCCCGGTGATACCTGCCTCCGGACGGTCTGCGCGGCTTAGCCGTTCAGCAGCTCGCGCATCAACCGGGCAGCTTCGCTGGGGGTCTTGCCGACCTTCACGCCGGCCGCCTCCAGCGCCTCCTTCTTGGCCTGCGCGGTGCCGGACGAGCCGCTCACGATCGCACCGGCGTGGCCCATCGTCTTGCCCTCCGGGGCGGTGAAACCCGCGACGTAGCCCACCACGGGCTTGCTGATGTGCTCGGAGATGTATGCGGCCGCCCGCTCCTCGGCGTCCCCGCCGATCTCACCGATCATCACGATCGCGGCGGTGTCGGGGTCGTCCTGGAAGGCCTGCAGGCAGTCGATGTGGGTGGTGCCGATCACCGGGTCGCCGCCGATGCCGACCGCCGAGGAGAAGCCGAGGTCGCGCAGCTCGAACATCATCTGGTAGGTCAGGGTGCCGGACTTGGACACCAGGCCGATCGGACCGGGGCCGGTGATGTCGGCCGGGATGATGCCCGCGTTGGACTTGCCGGGGCTGATCAGGCCGGGGCAGTTGGGCCCGATGATCCGGGTCCGCGGCGGCAGCGTGCGATCACCGCCGTTGCGGTGGGCGCCCTTGGCCACGTTGTAGGACCAGGCGAAGGTGGAATCGTGTACCGGCACGCCCTCGGTGATCACCACGCACAGCCCGATCTCGGCATCGATGGCTTCGATCATGGCATCGCGGGTGAACCGCGGTGGCACGAACAGCACCGTGACGTCGGCGCCGGTCTTGGCCATCGCGTCGGCCACCGAGCCGAACACCGGGATGTCGGTGCCGTCGACGTCCACCGTCTCACCGGCCTTGCGGGGGTTCACTCCGCCCACGACGGACGTGCCCGAGGCGAGCATCCGGCGGGTGTGCTTCATGCCCTCGGACCCGGTCATGCCCTGCACGATGACCTTGGACTCCGCGGTCAGGAAAATTGCCATCTGCTCAGACTCCCGAGTTCGCTAGTGCGGCGGCTTTGTCCGCGCCGTCGTCCATGGTGTCGGCCAGGGTGACCAGCGGGTGGTCGGCCTCGGCCAGGATCCGGCGGCCCTCCTCGACGTTGTTGCCGTCCAGGCGCACCACCAGCGGCTTGGTCGCCGACGAGCCGAGCATCCCGAGCGCGGTGACGATGCCGTTGGCAACCGCGTCGCAGGAGGTGATGCCGCCGAAGACGTTGACGAAGACCGATCTGACCGACGGGTCGCCGAGAATGATCTCCAGGCCGTTGGCCATCACTTCGGCCGAGGCGCCGCCGCCGATGTCGAGAAAGTTGGCCGGCTTGACGTTGCCGCGCCGCTCACCGGCGTAGGCGACCACGTCCAGGGTCGACATCACCAGGCCGGCCCCGTTGCCGATGATCCCGACCTCACCGTCCAGCTTGACGTAGTTGAGGTGCTTGGCCTTGGCCTTGGCCTCCAACGGATCGGCCGCGGCCACGTCCTCGAGATCGGCGTTACCGGCCTGCCTGAAGTCGGCGTTCTCGTCGAGTGAGACCTTGCCGTCCAGCGCGATCACCGTGGCCGCGCCGGCACCCGACCGCACCAGCGCCAGCGGGTTGATCTCGACCAGGGTGGCGTCCTGCTTGACGAAGACGTCCCAGAGCTTGATGACGGTTTCGGCGGTCTCGGCGATGACCTCGGCCGGAAAGTTGGCCTCGGCCAGGATCTCGGTGGCCTTGGCCAGGTCCACCCCGGTGCCGGCATCGATCGGCACCCGGGCCAGCGCCTCGGGGCGCTCGACGGCCAGTTCCTCGATCTCCATGCCGCACTCGGCAGAGGCCATCGCGAGGAACGTCCGGTTCGAGCGATCCAGCAAGAAGGAGAAGTAGTACTCGGTCTCGATCTGGGCACCCGGATCGACCAGCACCCGGTGCACAGTATGTCCCTTGATATCCATCCCGAGAATTGCCTCGGCCGCGGCGCGCGCCTCGGCCGGGCTCTGACAGACCTTGACGCCGCCGGCCTTGCCTCGCCCGCCCACCTTGACCTGGGCTTTGACCACCACCACGCCACCGATCCGCTCGGCAACGGCCTGCGCCTCATCAGGGGTGTCGGCGACTTCGCCCAGACCGACCGGGACGCCATGGGCGGCGAACAGCTGCTTGGCCTGATACTCGAACAGATCCACGAGACTTCCGTCCTGTTGATGACAGCCGGCTTCCTGCGCCGAGGCCAGGCTAGTACCCGCCCGCTCCGGGGCGCAGGCGAGCGCCCGGTGATGTTCGCCAAGCCACAGCCGCCGGCCGGCCGGCCAGTTGTGCGGCAGGCGATCGAGCCACCGAAAGCTGTCTGCTGTGTAAGAGTTGACCTCTTGCCGTCGGACAGGAGGTGAAGTGGCCGTGACGTTGGTGAGCGCAGCCACCGGGCAGCTACGCCGGACGCCCACCGCGCTGCTCGGTGCGGCCGTGGCCGCCGTCCAGGAGCTGGCCTGGCTCAGCGCGCACGCGGTCACCTACCCGATCGGCCTGCTGTCCGAGCATGCCGTGATGGAGGACCCGCGGTACCGCATCGACACGCTGCCGCCGGTGATCCGCGGCCTGATCACCGGCGACATCAACGCCTCGGGGCGCCCGATCGTGCTGGTGCACGGGATCGGCGACAACCGCTCGGCCTTCTCGATACTGCGCCGGACGCTGCGCCGGCGCGGCTTCGGCCGGATCACCACCGTCAACTACTCGCCGTTCACCTCCGACATCCGCAAGGCGGCGGCCGATCTGGCCCGCCAGGTCGAACGGGTCTGCGACCAGACCGGTTACGAGCAGGTGTACGTGGTCGGGCACTCGCTCGGCGGGGTGATCGCCCGCTACTACGTGCAGTGCCGCGACGGCGACGAGCGGGTGCACACCCTGGTCACCCTCGGCTCACCGCACGCCGGCACCCAACTCGCCCGGTTGGCGCCGCTGCCGGTGTGCCAGCAGCTGCGGCCACAGTCCGACGTGATGGCCGAACTCGCCGAACCGGCCGACTGCCGCACCCGGTTCGTGGCGATCTACTCCGACCGGGACGAGGTGGTGCTGCCCCATCGCAGCGCCCGGCTGGAGCATCCCGACCTGTCGGTGACCCGGGTGCAGGTGCACGGCGTGGGCCACCTGGCGCTGCTGGTCAACAGCGCCGTGGTGCACGCGGTGGCTGCCGCCCTGTCGGATCGGACAGCCTCCGCCGAGCCGGCCGGACGGCGGGCGGCACCGGCCTAGCTCTCGGCGGCCTAGCTCTGGGCGGCTCAGCATCGGTCTCGGCGGCTCGGCGGCTCGGTGTCTCGGCGGCTCGGCGGCGGTGTCTCGGCGGCTCGGATCGGTCTCTCCGCGGCCGTATAGCGCTCGAACCGGCGATCCGCCACCGGAAAGTTGCTCAGAGCGGAAACGGTAGGTTACGGTTTGGCCTCATCGCATCGAACGATGTATCAAAATTCGTTCGGCCATCCGTAAAGCAGCACGGTGAGGAGCCTGCGTGGGACGTCACAGCGCGCCCCGCCCGACGCTCCCCGTCGACATCGCCGCTCCCGCACCCGCCCACCGCCGGCATGCCGCCCAACGCCCGCTCTGGCGCCGGGCCCCTGCCATCCCCGCTGCCGCCCTGGTGCTGACCGTCTGGGCCTGCGGCTCGGAAGCCGACTCGATGCACCTGCTGGCCTCGGGCCACGCCGACGCCCTGAGCAGGGGCGCGGCCGACGTGCCCGGCGTCGACCTCAGCGCGCTGGCCTCCGGCGCCCAGGCCAACCTGCTGACCGCGGGCAGCCAGCGGGTCTCGCGCTCCAGCCGGACGCTGACCGGCACCGCCGCCGGCTCCTTCTCTTTCACCGCCCAGGCCCGTCCCGGCCTGCCGGTGATGAACCTGGACAAGACGGTGGACGGTACCTGGGTGCGGCCCAGCGCCGGCCAGGAGTCCTCCTGCTTCTGCATGCGCTGGGGCGTCATGCACGAGGGCATCGACCTGGCCGGTCCGATGGGCTCGCCGATCGTCGCGGTCGGTGACGGGGTGGTCGTCGATGCCGGCCCGGCCGCCGGGTTCGGGCTGTGGGTGGTCATCCAGCACTCCAACGGCGACCTGAGCGTCTACGGCCACATGTACCACTACTACGTCACGGTCGGCGAGCACGTGGTGGCCGGCCAGCACATCGCCGACATCGGCGCCAACGGCCAGTCCACCGGGCCGCACCTGCACTTCGGGGTGATGAAGGGCCAGCTGAACGGTCCGTACCTGGACCCGGTGCCCTGGCTCAAGGCCCGCGGCATCGTGATCGGCCCGTACAACCCGGACGCCTGAGCGCTGCCTTCGTAGCCGCGCACACCCGTATCAGCGATACTCGGGTGCCCAGACCCACCACATCCGATCCGAGGTTGTCACACGATGGTGAGCGCGCCGGCGTCCCTGCGGGCACCGCGTCCCCGGTTGGAGCTGCCCGAAGCGATCGTCGCCGACGGGCGGCACGCGATCGTGTTGCGCTGGCTGTGCTCACGGGCCCTGGTGCTGATGATCCTGGTGTTCGCGCACGAAAGTGACGTGACCGGCGACGTCAGCTACTACGCGCGCAGCCTGCACCAGCTGGTGGGCGGGGCCGGCCTGCGCAACACCCTGCAGGAGTACCCGCTACCGGTATTTCTGGTGACGCTGCCGCAGTTCCTGCTCGGCTTCGGCAACCAGGTCGCGTTCACGCTGCTGTTCGGGCTGTCGATGCTGGCCACCGACGCGATGTTCACCGCGGTGCTGTGGCGCGGCGACGGCCGGCGGCGCGGCGATGCGACCAACCTGTGGCTGTGGTTCGTCCCGGCGCTGGGCCCGCTGGCCTACTTCCGGTTCGATCTGGTGCCCGCGGTGCTGGCCGGGGGCGCGGTGCTGGCCGCGATCCGGCGACCGGCGGTGGCCGGTGTGCTGACCGCATTCGGTGCGGCGCTCAAGCTGTGGCCGGCGGTGATGCTGCCGACCTTCCTGATCAGGCGCGGCGACCGGCGCCAGGTGCTTGCCGGCTTTCTCGGCACCGGCGTGCTGGTCGGTGGCCTGGCCCTGGTGATCGGCGGTGTGAGCCGCACCCTGTCGCCGCTGCACTGGCAGTCCGCGCGCGGACTGCAGATCGAGTCGGTGTCGGCCACCCCGTTGATGCTGGGCCGGATGGTCCACCCGGTGGGCGTCTGGAACATCCGACTGTCGCAGTACAAGGCCTTCGAGATCTTCGGGGCGGGTACCAGGCTGATCATCACCCTCACCACGGTGCTCACCGTGCTCGGCGGCCTGCTGCTGATCACGCTGTGGTGGCGCGCGCTGCGGCTGGCCGACCCCTCGGCCGAGACGCTCGGCTGGATCTTTCTGGCGACCGCGCTGGTGGTGACCGTCACCAACAAGACCCTCAGCCCGCAGTACCTGCTCTGGCTGGGCGGCCCGGTGGCGGCGTTGGCGGTGCGCAAGCCGGCCGACCAGGCCGTCCGGACGTTCGGGCGGGTACTGATGGTCACTGCCCTGGCCACCCAGCTGGTGTTCCCGATCGGCTACAACGCGCTGCTCAAAACCCATTCGCTGATGCCGCTGGTGACCTTGGACCTGGCGCTGCGCAACGTCCTGCTGCTCTGGCTCACCTGGTACTCGGTCCGCAAGGTGTGGCGCCAGACCCGCCGCGAGCCGGCGTGAGCGATGCCCGGACGGCGCGGGCCCGGCACTGGCCGCTGCTGGTGGTGCTGCCAGCGCTGACGGGTGAGGTCCTGACGCTCTGGTTCGGCCTGCGGCACGAGTGGTTCGCCAGCATCCTGCGCACCGAGGCGGTGGCCGTGGCGCTGTTCGCGCTGGCGTTGCTGGGAATGCTCGCCTACACCGGCAAGCGCGGGGTGCTGCTGGTGCTGGCCGGCGGCCTGCTGCTACAACTGGCCGCGCTGGGCGCGCCGCCGAGCACCAGCGATGACGTCAACCGCTACGTCTGGGACGGCAAGGTGCAGCTGGCCGGCATCGACCCGTACCGCTACCCGCCCTCGGCCGAGCAGCTGGACCGGTTACGCGGCAACACCCTGTTCTACCAAGGCAAATCCAGCTGCACCTGGAAGCTGCCGGACGGCCGGTGCAGCCGGGTGAACCGTCCGGACGTGCACACCGTCTACCCGCCGGTGGCCGAGGGGGCCTTCACGCTGGCCCGGATCGCCAGCCTCGGCCGCTCGGACGGCCCGTTCCCGTTGCAGGTGCTCGCCGCGCTGGGCAGCCTGGCGATCTCGGTGTTGCTCGCGCGGTGGGCCGGCAGCCGTCGCCGGCCGGCCTGGCAGGTCGCGATGTGGGCATGGTGCCCGGTGACCGCGGTCGAGCTGGCCAACAACGGGCACATCGACTGGCTGGCCGCCCTCGCCTCGGCCGGCGCGCTGCTCGCCTACCGGCAGCGGCGGGCCGGTCTGGCCGGGGTGCTGCTGGGCGCGGCGATCGCTACCAAGCTGTACCCGGCGCTGCTGCTGCCGGCCATGCTGCGTCGCCACCCGGTCCGGCTGGTCGGCGCCGCGGTCGGTCTGGTGGTGCTCGGTTACCTGCCGCACGTGCTGGCCGTCGGCAGCGCGGTGATCGGTTACCTGCCCGGCTACCTCAAGGAGGAGGACTACACCAACGGTGGCCGTTTCCTGTTGCTGGCAAAGCTGCTTCCGCACGCGCTGCTGACCGCTGCCGCGGTGCTGGTGCTGCTGCTGGCCGCCTGGTGGGCGGCCCGGCGCAGCGACCCGGCCCGGCCCGAGCAGGCCGCACTGGTGATGGTCGGGGTGGGCATGCTGGTGGCCACCCCGTCCTACAGCTGGTATGCGGTGTCGCTGCTGGTGCTGGTGGCGATGACCGGACGGTTGGAGTGGCTGCCGCTGGTGGTGGCGCCGACCTTCGCCAACCTCGGCGCCCACTACTTCGGCAACGGGGTGGACTACCGGACCAGCTGCTACGGCGTGGCGTTGCTGGCAGCGCTCGGTGGCTGGCTGATCCGGGCCAACCTAGATCTTTTCCAGCGGGGCGAACCGGAGCACCAGCCACTTCGCGCCGAGTGAGCCGAAGTCCACCTCGGCCTGTGCCTTCTCGGCCGCACCGCGCAGCGCGACGACGGTGCCCAGGCCGAACCCGTCATGGTTGACCCGGTCACCGACCTGCAACTGCGGGATCGGCTTGTCCAGCTTCTTCGAACCGAACGACAGCGACGGGTTGCCGCTGGGGCCGGGCAGCCGGGGCCGGCTGGCGCGGTAGCCGTGATCGGAGTACTGGGCGCCGCCCTGCTCGTCCGGGTAGCCGACGAACGGCTGCCGGTTCACCGCGCCGGTCCAGCTGACATGCTCGGCGGGCACCTCGTCCAGAAAGCGGGACGGCGGATTGAATGCCGGTTGCCCCCACGCCGAGCGGGCGATCGCTCGGCTGAGGTAGAGCCGCTGCCGGGCCCGGGTGATGCCGACGTAGGCCAGCCGTCGCTCCTCAGACATCTCGCCGGGTTCGCCGAAGGTCCGCTGGTGCGGAAAGATGCCGTCCTCCATGCCGGTCAGGAACACCACAGGAAATTCCAGGCCCTTGGCGGTGTGCAAGGTCATCAGGGTGACCACGCCGCCGCTGGCGTCCGGCACCGAGTCGGCGTCGGCGACCAGCGAGACGTGCTCCAGAAAGGCATCGAGGTCGGCCGGCTCGTCAGCCTGGGCGCGCTGCTCCTCGAACTCCGCGGCGACGCTGACCAGCTCGCGCAGGTTGTCCACCCGACCCTCGTCCTGCGGATCGCCGCTGGCCTGCAACTCGGCCAGGTAACCGGTCTTGCCCAGTATCTGCTCGATGATGTTGCTCGGCGTGCCGTGCTCGGGGCTGGCCGCGATCGTCCTGAGCTCGCCGAGCAGCGCGACGAACTCGGCGATCGCGTTGGCCGACCGGGGCGCCAGGCCGGGGATCAGGTCGGCCAGCATCAGCGCCTGGGCGAACGGGATCTGCTCGTCCTCGGCGTAGCGTTCCAGAAACGCCTCCGACCGGTCACCGATGCCACGCCGCGGGGTGTTGAGGATGCGGCGCAGGCTCACCAGGTCGGTGGGATTGGCCAGTACCCGCAGGTAGGCCAGGGCGTCGCGGACCTCTTTGCGCTCGTAGAACCGCACCCCGCCGACCACCCGGTAGGGCAGGCCGAGCCTGATGAAGATGTCTTCGAAGACCCGGGACTGGCCGTTGGTGCGGTAAAACACCGCGACGTCGGACGGCGTGGCCACCCGGGCGCGCTGCAAGAGGTCGATCTGCTGGGCCACCCAGCGCGCCTCGTCGTGCTCGTTCTCGGCCACGAAGCCGGCGATCTGCTCGCCGTCGCCGGCATCGGACCAGAGGTTCTTCGGTCGCCGGTCGGGGTTGCGGGAGATGACCGCATTGGCCGCGCTCAGAATGGTCTGGGTGGAGCGGTAGTTCTGTTCGAGCAATACCGTTCTGGCCGTGGGGTAATCGCGTTCGAACTCATCGATGTTGCGGATCGTGGCGCCGCGGAAGGCATAGATGGACTGGTCGGCGTCGCCCACCACGCACAGCTCGGCGCCCGGCACGCCACCGGTGCCGTCGGCCTGGGCCGGTACCGGCTTGCACAGCTCGGCCACCAGGACGTACTGCGCATGATTGGTGTCCTGGTACTCGTCCACCAGCACGTGCCGGAACCGGCGGCGGTAGTGCTCGGCCACGTCCTGGTTGGTCTGCAGCAGGTTCACCGTGGTCATGATCAGGTCGTCGAAGTCCATCGCCGAGGATTCGACCAGCCGTCGCTGGTAGCGCTCGTAGACCTCGGCGGTCACCTTCTCGGCCGCGCTGCTCGCCTGCTCGCTGTACCGGGCCGGACCGATCAGCTCGTTCTTCAGGTTGGAGATCTGGCCGGCCAGCGACCGTGGCGGGTATCGCTTGGGGTCCAGGTTCAATTCGCGAACGACCAGCGTCACCAGTCGCCGGGAGTCGTCGGCGTCATAGATGGTGAACGACGAGCTCATCGCGATCTGCTTGGCCTGGGCTCGCAGGATCCGCACGCACATGGAGTGAAAGGTCGAGACCCAGATCGCGTGCGGGCCGTAGAAGTTGCGCCCGACCAGCCGGGAGACCCGCTCGCGCATCTCGCCGGCCGCCTTGTTGGTGAAGGTGATGGCCAGGATCTCGGCCGGCCGGGCGCCACCGGCCAGCAGGTAACCGATTCGCTGGGTAAGCACCCGGGTCTTGCCGGAGCCCGCGCCGGCCACGATCAGTAGCGGCGCGCCCCGGTGCACCACCGCCGCCCGTTGCTGCGGGTTCAGCCCGGCCAGCAACTCATCGGGCGTTGCCCGGTGCCCGGCAGCAGCCGGCGGCGCGCCCTGCGCGAGTTCCGGTGGCGCGGAGGCGAGCTGTGGCGGGGCCTCGGCGTCGGTCGGGGTGGCATCGGCAGTCATCGACGATCAGCCTACGACGGCCCACCGACGCTGGCCGCCGGCCCGGCCGCGGGGGTTGCCCGTTGCGTCCCCGCCGTGGCAGGATCGGGTTGTGCAGATCACCGGTTGCGAGTTTTTTTATGGGTACCGCCACGCGGCACCCATCGCGACCGGTTGAGCTGACACCGACCGACACGCCCTGGGCCGCATCTGACCCGGGGCGTTCTGCTTTTTTTCACCGAGCATCCGGGTTGGGGCGCGATCCGCTTACCGAACACGCAGCGCATCGAGAGGACCACCCGTGAACACCACCGCCGAGAGCCAGCCGGACGTCACGAGCATCGAGCAGGTCGATGACCCGGTCGCCGTGGACACCCTGCGCGGCCAGATCGACGCCCTCGACACCGCCATCGCCCGGCTGGTGGCCGAGCGCGCCCAGCTGTCTCGCCGGATCCAGGCCGCCCGGATGAACGCCGGGGGCACCCGGGTCGAACTCGGCCGCGAGCGCGCCATCGTGGAGCACTACCGGACCAACCTGGGCAGTGCCGGCACGGCGATGGCAGACGCGGTGCTGCGGGTCTGCCGCGGCACCCGCTGAAACGGCCCTGCCAGCGGCCTACCGGCGACCCAGCTGTCTCAGCCGGTCAACGGCGAGGTCATTCGATTCGTCGAGCGATGGCGAAGCCGTCCCAGCCCTTCGAGCCGACCGTCTGCAGCGCGGTGGCCTCGAGCCGGTGATCGGCGGCGATGTCGGCAAGGACGGCCCGCACGCCCCGCACCCGGTCATCGGCGCTGGCCGGATCGATCACCGCACCGTTGCGCACCACGTTGTCGATGACGATCACGCTGCCTGCCCTGGTCAGTTCCATAGCCGCGGCGAGGTAGCCGGGGTTGCTGGGCTTGTCGGCATCGATGAACACCAGGTCATACGGCGCGACCCCGGATTGGATGAGGCCTCGCGCCGAGTCGAGCGCCGGACCGACCCGGACGTCCACCCGGTCCAACACCTGGGCAGCCGCCAGGTTCGTCCTGGCTATCGAGGCGTTGCGCTCGTCCAGCTCGAGCGTGGTGACCTGGCCGCCCGCCCCCACCGCCCGGGCCAACCAGATCGTGCTGTAGCCGGCCAGCGTGCCGAACTCCAGCACCCGCCTGGCGCCGACCATCCGCGCGAGCATCGACAGCAGCTGGCCCTGGTTGGCGGCCACCTCGGCCTGCGGCATGCTGCTCTGGCGGCCACTGGCGCGGGCCTGCACCAGCGTGGCGTCCTCGACGATCAGCGTGTCGGCGAAGTAGCGATCCACCTGTTCCCAGGCGGCGGTCGAGTCGTACACGAGCTAGCCCTCCATCAGACGATGCGCCGGTCGGCGGCCCACCGGGTCAGCTGATGCCGGGACGAGAGCTGCAGCTTGCGCAGCACGTTGGAGGCATGGGTTTCCACCGTCTTGATCGAGATGAACAGCTCCGCGCCGATCTCGCGATAGGAGTAGCCACGGGCCAGCAGCCGCAGCACCTCCTGCTCGCGCGGGGTGAGCTGGTCCAGCTCCGGGTCGACCGAGCGCATCGGCCCGGCGTCGCTGTCCCGGAAGGCGTCCAGCACGAAACCGGCCAACCGCGGCGAGAACACCACGTCGCCGTCGGACACCCGCCGGATCGCGTCGATCAGGTCCGGCCCGGAGATGGTCTTGGTGACGTAGCCGCGAGCGCCGGCCCGGATCACCGAGATGACGTCCTCAGCGGCGTCGGAGACCGACAGCGCCAGAAAGCGGGTCTCCGGCGAGCTGGGCAGCACCGCCGACACCACCGCCGGGCCGCCGCCGTCGGGCAGGTGCACGTCCAGCAGCACCACCGCCGGCCGGGTGTGGCTGATCGTGGCGACCGCCTCGGCCACCGTGGCCGCCTCGCCCACGATGTCCACCGCAGCGCCGATCTCGGCCCGGACGCCGGCCCGGAACATGCCGTGGTCATCGACCAGAACCACCGTCGGACGGCTGGCCGGCTGCTGTGCGCTCATGGGAACTCCACCCGTAACTGCACTTCGGTCCCTTCCGCGGGCTGGGACTTGATGGTCGCGGTGCCGTGGTTGCGCTCCAACCGCCCGATAATCGAGCCGCGAATGCCCTGCCGGCTCTCGTCGATCCGGTCCGGGTCGAAGCCGACGCCCCGGTCCCGTACGTAGACCGAGGCGCCACTCGCGTCCACCTCGGCATACAGCGAGACCTCGGTGACCTGGGCGTGCTTGGCGGCATTCACCAACGCCTCGCGGCCGGCGGCGACCAGCGCGTCCAGGCCGGCGTCCATCGGGTGATCGCCCACCACCACCACGTCCACCGCCAGCGCGTAGGTGTCCTCCACCTCGGCCGCGGTGACATGCAGCGCCGCGCCGAACTGGCCGTTCGGCACGCCGGTGCCGTACAGCTTGGTGCGCAGCTCGCGCTCCTGGCTACGGGCCAGGCGGGCCACCTCGCGCGGCTGCTGCGCGCTGCGCTGGATCAGCGCCAAGGTCTGCAGCACCGAGTCGTGCAGGGTGGCCGCCAGATCGGCCCGTTCCTCGTTGCGGATCCACTCCCGACGCTCGTCGGACAGATCGCGCACCAGCTTGAGCCACCACGGGCCGGTGATCAGGCCGATGCCGACGACGGTCACCAGCATCGCGGCCAGGCCGGCGCCGATCGCGGTGATGCCGGCGCGGGCCAGGATGAACACCGCCCCGGCCAGCACCAGGCCGACCCCGGCGATGATCCGCAACCAGCCCGTCCGGTCGATGGCGCCGGCCGACAGCGACGATCGGGACAGCCGTCGCCAGCGGTCCCGCTCGGTTTCGGAGGCCTGCCGCCAGAGCAGCGCGCCGCCGAAGCAGGCCAGGATCGACGGGATGAACCACCAGCCGAGCGGCAGGGTGACGGCGTTGATCAGCAGCACCACCGCGGCGGCGACCGCGGCCACCAGGTACTCCAGCGTCGAGCGGATCGAACCGGGCTGCTCGGCCTCCGGCGGCTGCGACAGCACGATCCAGAACGCGCCGTAGAGCAGGACGCCGAGCCCGGTGCCCAGCGAGAGCAGTACGAACGCCAGCCGGACCAGCTTGCGCGACACCCCGAGGTGATCGGCCAGCGCGCCTGCCACGCCGCCCAGCACCCGCCCGGAGGCATTGCGATACAGCCGGGGCGCGGCGCTGGCTACTGGGACGGCGGTGCTCATCGTGGGTCCATCATCTCCCGTGCCGGTGGCCGCAGCCATCGGGTGACACCCCGGACGGCAGCACCGGCAACCTCAGGGACGGATCGGGGTGCTCACCGATACCGTGACGGCATCCCTTTCGCCAGGCTGAACGGCATGACAACGATGAACGATCCCGGCACGTCCGGCCAGCAGTCGGGCTACGGCCCGGAAACCACCGCGCCTCGGATGCTGCGGCGCAGCCGTAGGGACCGGGTGGTCTCCGGTGTTGCCGGCGGCCTGGGCGAGTACTTCCGGGTGGACGCGGTGATCTTTCGAGTGCTGTTCGCGGTGCTCGCCTTCTTCGGCGGGGTCGGCCTGCTGGCCTACGCGCTGGCCTGGTTGCTGCTGCCGGAGCCCGACGTCGGTGTCTCGGCGCTGGACAAGGCGCTGGTCAAGCTCCGGGAGCACCGGGTGCCGCCGTGGCTGGTAATCGCCGGCGGAACACTGCTGCTGTGGGCGTGCTGGTTCTCCTGGTGGGCGCCCGGACCGACCTTCCCGGCGCTGCTGCTGCTGGCGGTGGTGGCGATGGTGCTGGTGCACCGCCTCGGTAGCAGACCGGACGCGCCCCCGGCGGCCACCGGACCGGTCCTCGCGCCGCCGCCCGGCGGCGTGGCCGACACGACCGTACCGCCGGCCCCCGGCGTCCCGCCGACCCCCGGCACCGTCGCGGTGAATCTGGCCAAGGCGCCGCAGGCCAGTCTGTTGTGGCCAACGTCCGATCAACCCATGCCCGATCAACCCACGCCCGGCATGGTGTTCGAGCCCGGCACCGCCGGTGATCCGAGTGATTCGAGCGCCGCCGGCGATTCGAGTGCCGCTGCCCCGCCGGTGATCGATCCGGCAGCAACCACCAGGCAGTTCGGCGATCTCGACTGGCAGCCGCCGGCGGCGCCGACCGCCCCGCTGATCGCGCCGCTGAGCGACACCCGGCGCTCGATGCAGGCCTGGATCGCCGAGACGAGTAACGCGCACCGGGTGCGGGTGCAACGTCGGCGGCCGATCAAGGTCGGCGTCGGCCTGGCGCTGGTGGCCGGCTGGGCGATAGTGGCCCTGCTCGACGCCTTCACCCGGGTCCCGTTCCCGGCCTACCTCTGGGTCGGCTTGGCGATCCTGGGCGGTGGCCTGGTGCTGAGCCTGGTCACCCGCCGGCTCACCCTGTCGCTGCTGGTACCGATGGCGCTGCTCGCGGTGGTTGCGATTGGCCTGGGTGGCACCCGCGCCAGCCTGCGCGACGGTTCCGGCCAGATCGGCTGGATGCCGACCGCCGCGAGCCAGTTGACCGATCATCGCCAGTTTGCCGGGCAATCGACCCTGGACCTGACCGCGCTGGCGCCGCTCGGGTCGCCGGCAAGCCTGCGGATCACCCAGGCCGCCGGTGAGGTGAAGCTGCGCATCCCGGCCAGCCTGAACGCCACGGTCATCTCCGACGTGCACACCGGCGACATCCAGAGCGGCCAGTCACAGCAGACCGGCCAGCACGTCAGCGGCCTCAACGTCCACCTGGAACTGGCGGCGCCGGCTGGCGTGAGCGGCCAGCCGCTGACCATCTATGTCAACCTGACCATCGGGCACGTCCAGGTGGATCGGGTCTGAGCGAAATCACCCTGTGGATACAAGACGCTGCTGCTCACTCTTGATCTGTAATCGATACCATGTTCGATAACCTGAATCCGGACGGCACCGCATTGCCGGCTGACGTTCTGGAGCCGGATTGGTTCGACCATCCGGTGTACTCAGCTTCCATGTCTGATCTCGATCGGATTCGCGAGCTCAAGACGATGGCGCCCGCCGCGCGTTCAACCGGCGAGCTTGCCCGAATCGATGCTCGGACGCTATCGCCGGCCGCGCAGGTCGACCTGTTGACGATGTTGGACGAGCAGTCGAACTAGCTGGCGGCGGCGCAGGCCCGCACCGTCGCAGCGATCGGCGAGGCCGACTCGTCCTGGCTGGCGTTGAGCCAGGAGGTGGTGTCCCTGGCGTTGCGGCTGCCGACCCGGGCTGCACAGAACGTGGTGGCCTTCGCCAGGACATTGACCCGTGATCTGCCCAGAACGTGTGAGCTGCTGACCAGAGGCCAGATTTCGCAACGGCATGCGCAGCTGATCGCCGAGGCTTCCTGGGGCCTGCCCGACCAACTGGTGAGCCGCTTCGAGGATCAGCTGGTGACAGATGCTTCCGATCAGACGGTGGCTCAGTTGCGGCGCGCCGTAGAGCGGGCGGTGATCGAGATCGATCCCTGCGCTGCTGAACAGCGGCATCAGCGGGCCCTGGCCGGGCGCAAGGTCGGTTATCAGCCCGCGGCCGATGGCATGGTGCAGCTGCCGGTGCTGCTCGGCGCGCCGGAAGGCCAGTTGATCTATACCCGGCTGACCGCCGCGGCCACGCTGCTGCCCGCAGTGGACGCCCGAAGCATGGATCAGAAACGTGCTGACCTGCTGGTCGACGCCGTGCTGACCGGGCTGGGCGAGGACGCGTTGCCGGCATCGCACGGTCACCGGCCACGCATCCAGGTCGTGGTCAGCGCCGATACCCTGCTCGATCTCGACGACCACCCTGGCGAGCTTGCCGGCTACGGCCCGATTACTGCCGAGACCGCGAGACGATGGGCAGCCGACACCTCAGGAACCTGGCGACGGCTGCTGACCGATCCGAATACCGGGCAGCTGTTGGACATCAGCCAGCGCAGCTACCGACCGTCTCGACGGCTCCGGGACTTCGTCGCGGCCCGGGACGGGGTGTGCACGTTTCCCACCTGCAACCAACCCGGTTACCGCTGTGAGTACGAGCACATCGTGCCGTATCTGCAGGGTGGGCCCACCTGTCGGGGCAACGGCGCGCTGGCCTGCCGCCGGCACAACCAATGCAAGATCGATACCGGTTGGACGTACTCCGGCAACTCCGACGGCAGCGTCACCTGGACCACCAGCACCGGGCACCGCTATCGAAGCCGGCCGCCCCGACGATGGGCCGCCGGGTCAGCTGAGCGGGCCGCGCCGCAGGCGCAGTTCCCCGAGCTGCCACCGTTCTGAGGCCGGCATCACCGGCCGAAGTGGCTGCTACCGGTGATGATGAAGTCCTGCGCCAGCCCGGCATCGTGCAGGCCCTGGATGGAATCCTGGGACTGCTGGATGCCGGTGTGCGGGATGGTGAGAGGTGCCCGGTTCGGGCCGCCGAAGATGTAGGGCTTGTACACGTCGACGGTGTAGCTGTCGGCCGTTCCCGTTACCTTGTAACGAAAATCGTGCATTGCGTAAAACCAGTCCGAACTCTGGGTGCCGCCGAAGCTACCGTCCGGTCGCCGAACATCGGTGTTGGCGTTGTGCCACCCCGAGTCGAAGCTGGCCCCGGGTGGCTGGCTGGCCATGTAGTCGGTGACCGTCTTGTTGAAGCTGGGGACGTCCTTCATGATCTGGCTCGGATCGACGCTCGCGTTTGTCCCGGTGTTGTCGAGGTAGTGCGAGAGCAGGTCGGCCGCGTGCGTCCAGCCCCTGGCCCGGAAGGCGGCTGCCACCAGCTCCATCTCGGCCTTGACGGCGTAGTCGGTGATACCGGCCGATCGGGTGCCGGTCTTCGGAATGGCCTGCTCGTGCGGCGGCACGGTCGGTGACTGCTGGCCGCCGCCCAGGCTCGCCGCCACCGCCTTGTCGGCGGCCACATAGCCCTCGATCGCGCCGCGCAGATCCTGCCCGATGCCACGCAACAGCGCGACCAACTGGCTCAACGAGGACGACAGCTGGCCGGCCAGGCCGGTGTCGGCCGCCGCGACCGGGGCACCGAACTGCGCGAAGGCCACCGTGCTGGCCGCCGCGATGCCGCCACCCGCCGTGATCGTGGCCAGGGACGAGACCGCGCCATCGAACTGGGTGCCAGCCTGCAACGCCGCAGCCGGCTGCACCTGAAACCATCCACCATCTCAGCCGCCTTCGAACATCAGGGTGTACCGATGCCAGGTTGCCCGACGCGGCCGTGCGCGATGACGGTCGAAATACCCAAATCAGGTGTGGACGCCCTGGATCGCGAACCGTTCGACGGCCTGCAGGTGCCCGCCGGTGGTGGCCAGCACGGTCAGCACCCCGTGCCCGGTGAACGAGACCGTTCCCTGCCAGGGCTGCTGTTGGCCGCCGGCCGCGATGCCCGGCGCCGCAGCGCTGAGCACCCCACCGGTCAACGAGCGGACGCTGAGCCGGATCGACTCGTCCACGCCAGTGACATGGCCGCCGGCGGTCAGCGGCGAGACCACCGCCGAGCCATAGTCCGGGCGCTCCAGTGTGAGGGTGCTGTCGTCGCTGCCCACCACCTCCCACGGGCTCTGCGCGCCGGTGCCGTAGCGAACCAGGTGCAGTACCGCGGCGGTCATCGGCGTGCCGTTCGGGTTGCGGTAACCGACGCCGACGTGCGCGCCCCGGGCGTCCTGCCGGGTGCTGGTCACCATGGTGATGTCGGTCAGCCCCAGGTAGCCACGGCTGAACGACAGCGCGCTCTGCCCGGCGTCCAGATGCCACGGCTGCGAGCCCTGCTTGGTGTAGGCGTCCAGCCAGGCGGTGGCCTGCTGGTAGCTGCCGAACGGCCACAGCGGCTGGTAGTCGAGCACGAAGGAGGCCACCGCCCCGCCGCTGGCCGGCTGGCTGGCCCGCGCCGAGGTGGCGAGGCTGGGGCTCGGGCTGACCGGGGCGGGACTGCTGACCGGGACGGGGCTGCTGACCGGGACGGATTGCGGCCGGTGCGCGGGCTTGGCCGAGCCGGTAGTGGCCGAGCGCACCGCGAAGGTGGTGCCGATCGCGATCGCGGCGACCACCGCCGCGGCCAGCAACGGCGCGGCCCAACCCCAGCGCGGTCGCTGGACGGTCGGGCCACGCGGTGCGGCGGCCGGTCGCAGATCGGTCTCGGCGAGCTGATCGGCCTGTGCGTGCAGGGCATTACTGATCCTGCTGTCGAGATCTTGGCCGTTCATCGGGTACCTCCGAGCATGTTCGCGATGCTGTCCCGGCCGCGGGAGGCATTGGATTTGACCGCACCGATCGAGATGCCGAGAATCCCGGCGATCTCGGCCTCGCCGAGTTCGGACCAGTACCGCAACAGGATCACCTCGCGCTGGCGCTCGGGCAGTCGCCGGATCGCGCCGAGCACGGCCCGGTGCTCCTCGGCCAGCAGGGTGCTGGCGTCGGCGGCCTCGGCGCTCAGCACCGACTCGTCGGCCTGCGGGTTGCGCCGTACCGTGCGCCGGCGGCGTAACACCGACCGCGCCCCGTTCACCACGCAGGTGCGCAGATAGCCGAGCGCCGCCTGCTCGGTTCGCAGCGAGGGCCAGTGCCGGTGCAGCGCGGCGAACGCCTCCTGCGCCACGTCCTCGGCAGTCTCACGGTCATCGACCAGCAGCAGGGCGAGCCGCACCATCTGCAGCCGACGGCTGCGGTAGAGCTGCTCGACACCGTCGTCGGCGCTGGGCGCGCGCGACACCGATCCGGCAACGGCCGGCGGCCGGTGGTGATCGGTCATCTTCGTTGCCGTCCTCATGGCGCTGCCTCCCGAGTGGGCCGCGCCCAGGTTCGGTGCGATGCGGTCCTACCAGAAAAGACGTCCGGTGCCACCCATGGTTGCACCGAATCGCGGCCGGTTGCGCTTGCACTTGACGCGCGTCAGGGCACTACCGTTGCCTGATGGTGCGGGCGGAGCGGTTGCTGAGGATAGGCGCGGTGGCCGCGCGGCTCGGCACCACCACTCGCGCGCTGCGGCACTATGACCGGCTCGATCTGTACAAGCCCGCCGTCGTCGAGCCCGAGACCGGCCACCGGCTCTACCGCCCCGACCAGCTCGCCGACCTCGAACTGATCCTGCGGCTGCGGGCAGTCGAGCTGCCGCTGGAGGACATCCGATCCTGCCTGGGCTGCCCGCCGGGCCCGGCCAGGCAGCGCTGGATCGAAGAGATCCTGCCCCGGCACCGGGTGCGGTTGGAAGCTCGGCATTCCCGGATCCGTTTCGCGCTGCACCAACTCGACCACCTGACCGGCTACGACCTCGAAGGACGATGGGCAATGACCAGTAACGACAAGGGTATCGATCACCGCGCAATGGGCATCGAGCTGTTCAACACGACCTGGACGCTGATGGACAAGGACAGCAGGACGGTGGAGGAGGACGACGCGATGCTGCACATGGCACATGCCTCGGCCCATCACTGGCGCAGTGTGGGCAGCGGGGCCACCGCCCACAACCTGGCCCGCAGCGAGTGGCAGGTATCGCGGGTCTACACGGTGTTGCGCCGTCCCGAACCGGCCGGCTGCCACGCCCGGCGATGCCTGGAGATCTGTCAGGCACACGGCATCGGCGACTGGGATATCGCCTACGCCTACGAGGCATTGGCCCGCGCCGCCGGCATCGCCGGCGATGCCGAGACCGCCCGGTCGTGGGCCGAGCAGGCCCACCGGGCCGCCGAGGACATCGCCGACGACGAGGACCGCCAGATGGTGCAGCTGGATCTGGAGACGTTGCCCGGCCTGACCCCCGCTCCCTAGCTGTACTCGGCCAGGACATTGGTAGCGGGCAGATGGTCTTGACGTAGGGAGACCCCCGGCAGTGCGCTGTCACGCGGACTCGGCCGCGAGTCACACTCTGGTGGGCCAGCGGATGGCGCTGGTGAGTGACCGACCCGCGTATCCATTCGGGCATGCCGAGATGCGGTCGGTGGCGTTGACGTCGGTAGTATCCCGGTCATGGTCAATTTGAGGACCTTCGCGTGAGATCTCCGGACCTTGCTGGCGAGGTTGAGCGCAGACTCCTCGTCAACTATCGGGTCGATCCGACCGTGATCGCCCGCCAGTTGCCGCCGCCGTTTCGACCCCAGATCGTCGATGGCTCTGCCGTAGCCGGAATCTGCCTGATTCGACTCGGTTCGATGCGACCACGCGGTTTACCGAAGTGGGTGGGCCTGCGAAGCGAAAACGCCGCCCACCGGGTTGCGGTTGAGTGGGACTCGCCGACCGGGATAGAGACGGGCGTGTACATCCCGCGGCGCGACAGCAATTCTGTGATCAACGTCCTCGTCGGTGGTCGGCTCTTTCCTGGCGAGCATCACCGGGCCGATTTCGAAGTGAGTGAGTCGATCGAGCAGATCCGCGTGGCGTTCGCAGCGCGCGACGGCAGTGCTGAAGTCAACGTAGCAGTCAACATCAAGGACAAGCTCCGGGGCAGCAAGCTATTCGCAGACGTCGCCGAAGCCTCGGCGTTCTTCGAGCGCGGGTCAGTGGGTTTCTCAGGCACGCACGATCCAACTCGGTTCGATGGGCTCGCATTGCACACGAACGCATGGCGAGTCGATCCCGCCGAAGTGTTGGAGGCGCACTCGTCGTTCTTCTCCGACACATCGGCATTTCCGGATGGATCTGCTGAGCTCGACTGTGCGCTGGTCATGCGGCGGATCCCCGTCACCTGGGAAGCACTAACACCGCTTCGGGCGCCGACAACGACCGTTGGATCGCCGTAGAGCGAACATCCGCTCACGCCGCGGGTCGCGTGTTTCAGGCATGCCCAGCCCCGGTGCGGTCCACCTAGGGCGCGCCCCGGTGACCGCGCGCTAGCCTGGCCGGGTGACCGAGTCGGCGACGCGGGCCGCGCGGTACCCGATCGGGGCCCGGGTGGGGATCGAGCAACTGGAACGTGATCCGCACCAGCTGCTGGCCGGCTTGCGCGAGCGCGAACCGGTGTCGTGGGTGCCGGCGCTGGCCGGCTGGCTGGTCACCCGACATGACCTGGCCCAGCAGGTGATGCGCGACGCGGCACGCTTCACCGTCGACGATCCGAGGTTCTCCACCGGCCAGCTGGTCGGGCCCAGCATGCTGTCACTGGACGGTCCTGCCCATGCCCGGCAGCGCGCACCGTTCGCCTCGGCCTTCCGCCCGGCCGAGGTCAGTGGCCGGTTCACCGGCTTCGTGGCCGATGAGACCGCACGGCTGCTGGCCCGGCTGCTGCCGGCCGGCCGGGCCGAGCTGCGCCACGAACTGGCCGGCCCGCTGTCGGTGGCGGTGCTGGCCGAGTCGCTGGGGTTGGCCGGGGCCGATCCGGCCACCGTGCTGGGTTGGTACGCCGTGATCGTGGCGGCGGTGTCGGCGATCACCGCGGGCGAGCCGGTGGACCCGGCCGCCGGACGAGCCCTGAGCGCGCTGCGGGACGGCATCGAGACCGGCATCGCGGCCACCGGTGATTCGATGCTGGCCAGGGCGGCCGGCGAGTACGGGCTGAGCATCGCCGAGACGGTGTCCAACGCCGCGGTGTTGATGTTCGGCGGCATCGACACCACCGAGGGCATGCTCACCAACCTGCTGCTGCACCTGCTTGCCGAGCCGAGCCGGTGGGCGGCCGTGCTGGCCGACCGGGACCTGATTCCGCCCGCTGTCGAAGAATCCCTTCGCCTGGAACCGGCGGCCGCGGTGGTGGATCGCTACGCCACCGCCGCGCTGACGCTGGCCGGCGCGCAGATTCGGCAGGGCGAGCTGGTGATCGTCTCGATCGCCGGCGCGAATCGAGATCCGGCAGTGTTCGACGAGCCGAACCGGTTCGACTTGGGACGGGCCAACGCCCGCCAGCAGCTGGCTTTCGCCCGGGGCCCGCACTTCTGCCTGGGAATGGACCTGGCCCGATTGGAAGCCCGCACCGTGCTCGGCCAGCTGCTCGACGCCGCGCCAGGGCTACGGCTGGATCCGGCGCAACCGGCGACCGCGGCCGGCCTGGTGTTTCGCAAGCCGGCGCAGCTGCACGTGCGGTGGGACTGAGATCAGCGCCTGCGCGGCCACCGGCTGAGCTAGCTTTCGGTCCGAACCGTGTAGGCCGGCTCCAGGTGCAGGCCGTCGCGCTCGTCGTCCCAGGCCGCGGCGCTGATCCGCCAGCCGTCGGCGGTCCGGACGAACTGCAGCGTCTTCATCCCGCGCGCGGTGAACGGAGTTCCGTCCTGCACGCCGGCCTTGGCGTAGCTTCCGAAGTGCTGGGCGATATCGCCGAAGATCTCGGTGTGCCCGGTCAGTTCCCATTCGCTGAAATCGAGCAGGGTGCCACCGGACAGCAGCGCCTGCCGGGGAGCGATGAAGCTGTCGACGCCGTACACGGCAGGCTCGCCGCCCCCGGTGCGCACGATCACGGCGTCGGGCAGAAACACCGCCCGCAGCCCGGCGAGGCGGGCGGCGCTGTCCGGGCCGGAGGTGAACGCGGCGAAGAACGTCCGCACGATACCTGCGATCGCGTCCCGGTCGGCGGCCAGCGAATCATCGTTGTTGGGCACGCCTGGATGGTATCGATGCCTGGCTCGGCCCGAGCGCGACTGCCCCCGTCCCGGCTAGGGTCGCGGCCATGTGCACCGTCATCTGTCGCTGGGCACCCGACGGGCCGATCGGGGTGCAGCTGCTGGCGCTTCGCGATGAATGGGCCAGCCGCAGCTTCGACCTGCCCGGCGCCTGGTGGCCCGACCAGCCGGCGGTCATCGGCGGCCGGGACCGGCTCGGCGGTGGCACCTGGTGTGCCAGCGACGTGGCGACCGGAGTGAGCGCGGTGGTGCTCAACCGGGGCGAGCAACCGGTTGCCGTCACCGGCGCGCCGAGTCGGGGAACGCTGCCGTTGCTGGCCGTCCGGCACCGCGCGGCCTGGCCCGAGGAGGTGTCGTTGGCCGGCATGGCGAGTTTCAACCTGGTGCTGGCCACGCCCAGCTCGCTGGCCTGGTGGGCCTATGACGGAGTCAGGCTGCACGTCCAGACCCTTAGGCCGGGCACCCATATCTTCACGCCACGCGGCCTGGCCGGCGCGCCGCTCGATCCGCGCTTTCGGATCGGCAATGCCGAGCTGGCGGACGCGAACGCGGCGACCGAGGTGGTCTGGTCAGGCTGGCTGCCGATCGTCACCGAGACCGAACCGAGTGCTGACCCCGCCGCGTTACTCGTCCGGATCCCGCGTGGTGCGGACAGCTTCGAGACGGTGTTCGGCCAGTTCATCGCTGCCCGTCCGGGATCGTTGCGGCTGGACTACGTCCGGACGCCGGACCGGCGCCAGCCGTGGACGGTGGCCCGCTGGACGATGCAGAACGGAACAGCGGCGCCCACCTTGGAGCGCGATGTCTGACACCTACACCTTCGCCTGGCTGGTGCTGCTGGTCGCCGGGGTCGGGCTGGCGGCCCTGCTGTCGAACCGGCTGACCGAACGCATCAAGATTCCGGCGCCACTGCTGGTGCTGGTCGCCGCCGCGATCGCGGTCAAGGCCGTGCCGGACCTGCACCAGCCGCCGGAGCGGCTGGTCGAGCGGCTGGTGACGATCGCGCTGATCTGCATCCTCTTCGACGGCGGCCTGCACATGTGCTGGCCGAAGTTCCGCTCCGCCGCCGCACCGATCGCGATCGTCGGTGTCCTCGGTACGTTTCTCACCGCCGGAGCCGCAACCGCCTTCATTCACTACACCTTCGGGTTGAGCTGGTACCTGGCGCTGCTGATCGCCACCGCCATCTCGCCCACCGATCCGGCCGTGGTGTTCTCGGTCCTGGGCCAGCGCGAGGTTGCCGGACGCAGCGGCACCATCCTCGAAGGCGAGTCCGGCGCCAACGATCCGGTCGGCATCGCCCTGATGGCCAGCCTGATCACCGCCGGCGGCCTGGACGCCGGCGCGTTCGGCCACATCGCCGGCGAGTTCGCGCTGCAGATGGGCGTGGGCGCCGCCGCCGGCATCCTCGGCGGGCGGGTGCTGCTGTGGTTCATTCGCGCCGTCCCGCTGCCCAGCGAGGGCCTGTACCCACTGCGGACGCTGGCCGGTGCGCTGATCCTGTTCGGTGCCACGACCCTGGCGCACGGGTCAGGATTTCTGGCCGTCTTCATCGCCGGGATACTGCTCGGCGATGAGCGGGCCCCGTACAAGCGCGAGGTCGAACGGTTTCACTCGGCGCTGGCCAGCCTCGGCGAGATCGTGGCCTTCGTCGTCCTCGGACTGACCGTCGACCTGCACGAGCTCAGCAAGGCCTCCGTCTGGCTGCCGGGCCTGGTCATCGGCGCGGTGCTCGCGGCGGTGATCCGGCCGGTGCTGGTGGGCCTGTGCCTCATTCCGGCCAGGCTGAAGGCCAACGAGCTCAGCTTCGTGCTCTTCGCCGGGCTCAAGGGCGCCGTGCCGATCCTGCTCGGCGGCTTCATCCTCGCCGCGCACGTCGAGGACGCACCGCGTCTCTACGGGATCGTGGTCATCGTGGTCGCTTTCTCCGTCCTGCTCCAGGGCAGCCTCGTTCCGGCGGTGGCCGGGTGGCTGCACCTGCCGATGCGCACCAACCCGACCGAGCCGTGGGCCCTGGGCGTGCGACTGGCCGAGGAGCCCGACGGCGTGCACCGGCTCACCGTCGCCGCCGGCTCCCCCGCCGACGGCCACCGCATCGACGAGCTGCCCGACCTGCCCGACGATGCCTGGATCAGCCTGGTCGTGCGCGACAACCAGTTGCTGCCGGTCAAGGCCGACACCCCGCTGCGCGCGGGCGATCAGCTGCTCATCATCGCCGAGCCGGACCTGGCCGAGCAGTTGCTGGCGGTGTTCACCCGCGCCGGTCGCGGTGAGCGACCCGCCGGGCGGTGACGCCGGCCCGACGCCTGGCCGTGCTGCGGTACGCCGGGTTCTCAGCTGATCTCGAGGCCGGAGCTAAGCCGGAGCTAGGCCGGAGCGGGGCTCGGGGGCAGCTCGAACAGGGCCGCCGGTGGCGTGAGCGCGCCGAGCTCGGCTCGTAGCGAGCTCATCAGCCAACCGGGCACCGCGCGGCGCCACCCGGGGTCGATCGCAGCTCCGTCCGACCGGCGCAGGATGCCGTACAGCGGCGCCAGCGCGGCACCGCGCAGCACCTTCGGCCGGTAGGAGGCGATGCCGACATGCACCCGGCGCAGGCCGAGCTGGTAGGCCAGCCGAATCGGCTCGTAGTAGGTGGTGACGAAGTAAGCGCCACTGGCCTCTGCGCGGGCGTGATCGAGGCCGGCCAACCGCACGAACAGGGTGTCAGCCTGGGTGTAGGACAGCGAGAACGCCGCCGGCCGGCCGCCGGCCGGCGCGGCCGTGACGACCGTGCTGACCTCGTCCAGGCCGGCAGCCTGTTCCACCATTGCCCGGCGCATCCGATCCACGTCCGGCTGGCCTCCGTGCTTGGCGGCGACCGCGGCCAGCAACTCCGGACCGTAGGAGAGCGCCTCGGACAGCCGGCCGTAGCTCAGCGTGAACCCGGACCTGGCGAACCTGGCCAGGTCCCGGCGCACCGTCGAGCGGTGGCTCGACGGCAGCGTGGCGAGGTAGTCGGCGAAGCCGGTTCCGGGTAGTTCCAGCTGGGCCAGCGCGCTGTGCGCGATCACCTCGGCCGGGTCTGCCCAGCCGGTCTGGCAGAGCAGCGCGGCCTCAGCGGCAGGCAGGTACTGCGCGGTGATCAGCTCGGCGCCGGACCCGGCGGCCAGTGCCGCTGCCTCGGTCAGCAGCGCGGCTAACACGCTCGCCCGCCGGCCCGGCTCGGCGCCCAGCATCCAGCCGGTGGTGTAGCCGGCGCGGCCGCCAAGCACCGCGATCGGGCCGGCCGGCTCGTCGGAGTTGCCGAAGGCGAGCCGGGGCCGGTAGTGACCGGCCGCGGCGAGTTCGAGCAGGTAGACCGGCAGCAGTCCGAGCAGCCGGTCGCCCTCGCTGGCAACCAGGTAGCGGGTGGCGACAGGCGACATCCGCTCCATCGCGGCCAGCCAGCCGCGGCTCTGATAGATGCCCGCCAGCGCGGACAAGGGCGCCGGCAGGTCGGCGGCGATCCGATCGATGCTCTGCTCGACCCGGATCGCGATACCAGCGGTGGCCACAAGAGGAGACCCGCCAGTTGCCTCGGTCACCGGCCGGCACCGATGCCGGGCCTGATCAGGCGGGGGCGGCGTCCGACCCAGGCTTGCCAGGCAGATAACCGACGTGTGCGCCGCACCAGCCGATGGTAGCGGTCGGCGAATCGGCTAGCGTCAATCTCCGACGACGGCCGGTGGCTGATCGGGGCGGACGGAGTGAGCCGGTGATCCGGTGGGCCTGGGCGGTGATCGGACGGCCACCGGACCAGTTGGCGTCGGGCGCGGCCTTCTGGACCGCGGTGACCGATACCCGGCTGTCCGATACCCGGCTGTCCGCGGTTGTCGGCACCGACCGGACGGCCCTGCTGCTGCCGCCGGTCGGCGATGCCTGCCTGAAGTTGCAGGACTCCGGCACCCGCTGTGACGCGCACCTGGATCTCGCGGTGGACGAGTTGGCAGCGGCCACCGACCGGGCGATCGAGTTCGGCGCCGAGCTGGTCGAGTTCGGCGCCGGCCGGGCCAGTCTGCGCTCGCCGGCCGGCCAGCGGTTCTGCCTGCAGCGATGGCGGGGCGAGTCGGAGCGGCCGGGGGTCGTCCGCCCCGCTGACCAGCCTGCCAGCCGGCTCGACCAGCTGTGCATCGACGTGGCCAGCACTGACTACGATGCCGAGCTGGCTTTCTGGCGTTCGCTGACCGGGTGGGAGTTCCATCGCGGCAGCTCGCCGGACCGGGACCTGCTCAAGCCGCCACCGAACCTGCCGGTGCGGATCCTGGTGCAGCGGCTGGGCAGCGCCCGGCCGGCGTCCGGTCACCTCGATCTGGCCTGCTCGGATATCGAGGCAACCATGCGGTGGCACCAGGCGTTGGGCGCCCGGTTGGTAGGCCGCTGGTCGCGCTGGATCGTCATGCAGGACCCGGCCGGTGGCGCCTACTGCCTGACCAGGCGTGACCCGCAGACCGGTGCGCTGCCACTAGCGCTGCGCGGACTCAGCTGATCGTCACGGGCAACCGCTCGAACCGGCGAAAGACCATGCCGGCGCGGGTCGGCTCACCGGCCAGCTCGATCGCGGGGAACCGGCTCACCAGTCCGGCGAAGTAGCTGGCGGCCTCGGCGCGGGCCAGTGGAGCGCCAAGGCAGTAGTGGATGCCGCCGCCGAAGGACAGCGGCTGACCCTGGTCCCGGCTGATGTCGAGCAGGTCGGGGTCGGCGAAGCGGCGAGCGTCCCGGTTGGCTGCGCCCACGATCGAGACGACGAGCTGGCTGGCGCGGATCGGTTGCCCGGCGATCGCCGTGTCGGTGTCCGCCACCCGGCCGATCACCTGCACCGGAGCGTCGAAGCGCAGCACCTCGTCCACCGCGCCGGCGGCAAGCTCGGGCCGCTGCCGCAGCAGCGCGGCCTGGGCCGGATGACCGAGTAGCGCCGCGCAGCCGTTGGCCAGCAGGTTGGTCATGGTGTCGACGCCGCCCAGGAACAGGTTTGCCAGCATCAGCACCAGCTCCCGCTCGCTGAACTGCGCATCGCTGCCCTGATCCCGGATCGCCAGCAGGTCAGACGTCAGATCCTCGCGCGGCGCCGCCCGCCGCCGTGCGGTCAGCTCGGCGAAGTAGTCCCGCAGCTCGATGGCCGCACCGTCGGCTGTGGCCAGATCGGCCTCGGTGACCGCGAACTCGACGGTGTGCAGGATCTGCAACCCCATCCTGCGAAGGTCGGCCCAGTCGGCCTCGGGAACCCCGAGGTAGGACCCGATCATCGAGACCGGCAGTGTCGAGGCCAGCAGCTGCTGCAGGTCGACCACGCCGCCGTCCGCGCCGGCGTCGGCCAGCCGATCCAGGGCCAGCCGGGCAAGCGCGCTCACCTGATCGCGCATCTGCTCCACCCGGCGCGGCGCGAACGCCTCGCCGACCAGCCGGCGCAGGCGGGTGTGATCGGGCGGGTTGAGAAAGAGCATCGCCTCGAAGGCCCAGCTCACCGGTCGTTCGAGCCAACCCGGGGTCGCCCGCTCGCACCACTCAGGGGTCTGGGCGCCGAACTGCGTGCCGCGGATGCCTGCCGCGCAGTCGTCGTAGCGGCTCAGGAACAGCACCGGCGCGCCGTCCACCACCGTCTGCAACGGGCCGAGCTCGCGCAGCCTCGCGTACAGCGGATACGGGTCGGCGCTGGTCTCGGGCTCGCCGAGCCGGTCGAGCAGCGCGTCGATCTCGGGCTGGGTGAGCGACGTCTCGGATTGCGTCGTCATGATGTACCGCCTACCTCTGCGGCGCCGGAGCCAGTGCCGGCGGATTCGGTGCTGGTGGATTCGGTGCTGGTGGATTTGGTGCCGCCGGATTCGGCGACTGCGCTGAGTTCGCGCAGGGACGGGCTGAAGCTGGCCCACAGCGAGATGATCAACAGCGCCAGGCCGCCGAAGCACATCACCGCGGTCAGTCCGACCTGTTGCGCCAGCACCCCGGAGGCCGCGTAACCAACCGGCAGCAGCGCGAACGAGGCAGCCAGCATCAGGCTGTAGATGCGCGACAGCAGGGCGCGTGGGACGAGCAGCTGCAGCAGGGTGCTCTCGACCACGTTGAACCCGAACCCGATCCCCACCACGGCCATGCCCAGCAGCAGCACGGCCACCGAGTGACCCACGCCGACCACCACCACGCCGAGGCCGAGCGCCCCGGCCAGGACGGCCAACCCGACACCGGAGTCTCCGAGCCGGCCGAATCTCGGGATCAGCAGCGCGCTCAGGGTCGCCACCGCCATCTGCACGGCTATCACCAGGCCCAGCGCACCAGGCCCGCCATGAGCGTGCCGCACGATCGCCGGCAGCAGTACGAACAGCGGCGCCACGCACAACACGTTGGCCACCAGGCCGATCGCCATCACCAGCTGCAGCCAGCGCTGCCGGCCGGCGTAGGCCAGCCCCTCGCGGATGTCGCCGCGCATGGTGCCTTTGTAGACCGCTCGGGCCGCCGGCACCGCCGTCGCCACCATGCACGCCGCGGATACCAGGAAGCTCGCCGCGTCCAGGCCGAAAACGATCCAAGCCCCGCCGAGGGCATACAGCACGCCGGCCAACGCCGGGCCGCACACCCGGGCCAGGTTGGCTGACGCGCCGAGCAACGCGTTGCCGCGCAACACCAACTCGCCGGGCAGCACATCGGGCACGATGGCACCGTAGGCCGGCCCGTACAGCGCGGAGGTCATGCCCAGCAGGGCAGCGCCGACCAGCAGGACGCCGAAGTTCAGCCCGGGGCCGGCGGCCAGCACCGCCAGCGCCGCGGTCACCAGCCCAGCAGCGGCATCGGCGGCCAGGATCACGCTGCGCCGGGACAGCCGGTCACCGAGCACGCCGCCGAACAGGAACAGCAGGACCTGCGGTATCGCGTTCG
Source organism: Jatrophihabitans sp. (assembly GCA_050999655.1). Lineage (GTDB taxonomy): Bacteria > Actinomycetota > Actinomycetes > Mycobacteriales > Jatrophihabitantaceae > Jatrophihabitans_A. The sequence goes on along the minus strand of JBPCPA010000211.1, from coordinate 7,955 downwards.
CCGCCAGCACGACGCCCATGTCCGCGGCCGAGCCGGTCACCGAATAGACCGCCCAGCCGAGCGCCACCTGGAAGGCGCCGTTGCCCGCTTGCGAGACGGTCTGGCCGACGAAGACGAGCGCGAAGTTCCGGTGCCGCAGGACCTCGGCGTAGGAGGCGCGGCGGCCATGCTCGGACTGCTGGTCGGCTGCTGCGTCCATCGCGGGCCCCCTTCGGACTCGGAAACGTGAGGTATCTGCGCGCGTTGCTCCGGCGCGGTCAGGCCCAGGCGCGGCACCAGGTCTCGGCGGCGATGAGGGCGATCAGCGGCCAGCCTGGATCGGGCCGCGCGCCAAGCGCGGTTCGGCTGAGGTCAGCGATCAGCTCGTGCCGATCCACCACGCCGGCCCGCGCGGCATGCCCGTCCAGCAGCAGCTCGCGCAGATATCCGACATTGCGCCGCACCGCCCGATGGTACAGGCCGGAATATTCGCTCTTTATGGTGCGCGCGTTGACCACAGCGGGCAGCGCCGGTTCGACCGCATCGCGCAGCACGATCCGATCCCGCCGGTGGTCGACGAGCCGATGCGATGGCGTTCGCAGGGCCAGCTCGACCAGGGGCTGGGACAGCAGCGGATAGATCACCGGCTTGCCGCCGGGCCGGTGGTCGCGATCGACACCGCCGGCCCAGTAGCCGATGCCGACGACCTGTTCTCGCTTGGCAGCCGGCAACCGCTCGATGCCGGCCGGCAGGCTCAGCTGCAGCGGGACGAACGCGGAGTCCAGCCAGGCCGGGGTGGCGAACCGGACGCCGGCCGGGGCGCCGGTGCGCCGGGCCAGCCGGCGGGGACTGCTCGCCACCGCCCCGCCGAGCGCGGTCCGTGCCAGCTGCGGCAGCGGTTGCCCGGTGGTCCGGGCCTCGCCGATCACCTCGCGCAGGCCGGCGACCGGGCCGCGGTGGCGCAGGTGGTCGGCCAGTTGCGGCGAGCCGGCTGCACGGGACAGGAATACCTGGTCACCGCCACCGCCGCTGAGCAGTGCCGCCTGCGGCCCGAGGCCGTCGGCGAACTGCTCGATCATGCGCAGCTCGGCGGCATGCATGGTCGCGCAGTCCCAGCGCCGGCCCGGCAGCAGCGCTCGATCCAGCGGCGAGGCGGCGGCCGCGTCCAGGGTTCGCAGCTCGGCGCCCACCGACTCGGCGACCGCGGCTGCATAGCGGCGCTCGTCGGCCGAGGCCAACCCGGAGTGGTACAGCGTGCGGGCGGCAATGTGCAGTTCGGGGCCGCTCACCTGGCGCACTGCCCAGGCAACCGCGGAGGAGTCCAGGCCGCCGGACAGCTCGATGCCGACGGTGGCCGCATCCCCGAGCCACGCCCGGGTGCAACGGCGTAGCGCCTCGGCAACCTGGCCGGGCTCGGCGGCCAGTTCCCGGCCGGCGACCTCGACCGGGTTCCACAACGCCTCGACCGTCGGACGCTCCGGGGCCTGCGGTCCGAACCGCAGCAGGCCGCCGGGCAGTACCTGGCGAACCCTGGCCAGGCTGGTGCGCTCGGCCGGAAAGTGCTGCTGCAGGACCATCGAGGCGATGAAGTCCCAGTCGAAGCCGACAGGTTCGTCGAGAAGTCCGGCCAGGGTCGCGGTATGGGTCGAGAACGCCACCCCGGTCCCGCACGGCAGGTAGTAGCAGCCGGACAGCCCGATCGGATCGCGGAAAACGATCAGCTCACCGGCCGCGGTCACCGCCGCGCCGCCATAGCGTCCCCAGGCCCGCTCCGGCAGCTGGCCGTCCTTGCCCAGCCAGTCAGCGAGCTGATCGGCCGGCGGGGCCGCGCCGTCCTCGGCGCCGGTCCGGAACAGCCGACCGACCACCAGCCCGTTCACCCCGGCCGGCCGGTTCGGCCCACCGACCCGATAGCTGCGGTCGCGGTCACCGCCCTCGGTGCTGTCAGGCAGCGCGGCTATCAGCCAGCGGCCGCCGCACGGGTCGATGCCGGTCAGGCACTCGGCAGCCGTCGCCCGGACCGTCGCGCTCAGCCGGGCCAGCAGGGTGCTGTCGGCCCGCACGCCGTAGCAGCCGGTCAGCGTCGTCATGGTGTCGGTACCTGAGCCGGCCGCTCCGGTTCGTTGCCAACGGCCAGCAGCGGGGCCAGCCGGGTGGCCAGCTCGGCCGGGCCGCCGACCACGCCGCCGGCCGCGCGAACGTAGAGCTGGGCGTGGAACGGGTACTTCTGGACGCCGAGCACCACCTGCGTGCCGAGCCCGGCCCGCCAGGCGTCCAGCGCGAGCGCGGCCGCCGCGGTGTCGAAGCGGTGCGGGCGTCCGGCCCACTGCCAGGCCCGCTGGTGGCTGGCGGCCAGCTCGGCCAGCCGGGCCGGACCCCCCACGGCCGGCCGCCGGATCGGTGCGTGGGCTGCGGCACGCAACCGGTCGAGCAGCCCGGCCAGCCCGCCGGTCCGAAGGACGCGATCGCAGCCGCGGATGGTGGCCACCGCTCGCGGCAGCGTGGCCAACCGGGCAGCGCGGGTCGGCGCGCCGGTCGCCCGGGCACGACTGCTGAGCCCGCCAGGCTCGGCGCAGCTGGGCAGCTGGATCGGTTCGCCCGGCAGGTCGGCGCAATCCAGCAGGCCGGCCAGCACGGCCGGTTCCAGCGCGGCCTGCTCGGCTCCGTCCTGGCACGGCCGGGCAGCGCCGAGCAGGTCCAGCAGCACGGTCGAGGCGAACGGTCCGAGGGCAAGATAGCGGTCACTCGCCAGGTCCAGCACCACCACCTCACCGGCCACGTCGGCCAGCCGCACGCCGGCCGCCGGACGCAGGTAGCGCTGCCCGGCCGGCCAGCTTCGGCCCGGCCGCCGCGGGGCGCCGGCTGCCGGGCTGGCCGGGCCGCAGTCCACCAGGGCGGCATCGAGGCAGTGCTCGCGATCGGCTTGTTCAGGGTCCATCGAGCAGCACCACCTCGTGCGCGCGGTTGAGCCAGGGTTTGTGCTGACCGGTCGGGCCGGGATCCTTGCCGTTCAACCACGCCCAGGTCTGCGCGACGGTCTCGGCCACCGGCCGGCAGCTCAGCCCGGCGGCGAGGCTGGCGCTGACCTCGACGTCATACATCGGCGCCAGCTCGTCCTGCTCGGGCAGCCACAGCGGCAGTCCGACCCAGGGCTGCACCCCGCCGTCGAGTACCTGGCGTTCGGGCAGCCACTGCGTCCGGGCCGGCGAGCCGACCGCGCGGGCACAGGCGGCCAGCAGCTGGCCCATGGTGGCGTGCCCGCGCGGGCAGAGCAGGTTGAAGGCGCCGGTCCGGCCGGCCTGCGCGGCATCGAGCAGCCACTCGGCCAGATCACGCGCGTCGATGTACTGCACCGGACGCTGGATCGGCAGCGGGGCCAGCACCCGGTCGTGGCGGGCGTAGCGCAGCAACCACCATGGCAGCCGGCCGGCGTACTCGTACGGCCCGAGCACCAGCCCGGCTCGGGCCAGCACCGTCCGATCCCCGAATGTGGCCAGGATCGCCCGCTCGGCCCCGACCTTGGCTTGCGGGTAGTCCTCTGTGTCCGGGTCGGCCGAGGGCGCCACGACCTTGGCGTCCGGCCGGATCGGCACCAGCGGTGGCCACGCGTAGGCCGAGATGCTCGAGACGTAGCCGTAGTGACCGACCGAGCCCGCCAGCGCCGCGCAGCTGAGCTGGACGGCCCGGGGCGCGTAGCGCCAGGTGTCGATCACCGCGTCCCACTGCCGGCCGGCCAGCACGGCCAGGCCCGACTCGCTGGTCCGATCTCCGCACAGCTGCTCGACGCCCGGCGGGGCCGCGACGGTGCCCCGGTTGAACACGCTCACCTGCCAGCCACGTCGGCCGGCGGCCTCGACCACCGCGCGGCCGACGAAGGCGCTGCCGCCCAGCACCAGCAACCTCACCGGTGGATTGCCTTCGGCGCCGGCCGACCCTCGCCCGGTTGGCCGGCCATCACTCGTCGCCGTAGAGCTGGCGCAACCGCTCGCGCAGCCGGGCTTCCTCCGCGGCGCCGTCGAAGGCCGGTTCGGCGAACAGCGACCCGTCCAACTCGCTGGCGCCTGCCGCGAAGCGCACGCTGCGCAGCAACGTGGCCGGATCGGCCGGCGCGGTACGTCCCATCGAGGGCAGCCGCGGTCCGGCGGCCAGCGCCAGCGGCAGTTGCGCCGGCCGGCCGCACAGCAGGACGAACACCCCACTCGACTCGGCGGCGGCATTGATCGCCCGCTCGGCCTCGGTCGGCACCGCGGCGCCATCCCACCGGGCGTGTTCCAGGCTGAACAGCCCGGCCGGTTCGCCTTGCAGCAGTTCGGCGAGCGCGGCGTAGGCGCGCTCGCTGTCGATGCCGGCCAGCGCTGCCGACGTTCCGATGTCGAACAGCCGGCCGAGGGCGGGGTGGCGAGGCCCGGCCGCCTCGATGGTCGCGACGTCGTCGGTCTGGACGAGGTAGACGGTGGGCTGGCCCATGTCAGCAGCTGTGCCCGGTCCCGCAGCTGCCCGAGCAGCCCGCCTCGCCGTGCCCGCACCCCGCGCCACAGACGCTGCCCTCGGGATCTGCGACCTTGTGATAGCCCTCCCGGGCGAACAGCAGGCCGGCCCCGATCCGGGTGTCGCCACGTGCTGCCATCAGCAGCCGATCTACCCCGATCCCGCCGCCGGACATTGGCGGCATGCCGATCTCGGCGCTCATCATCAGCCCCTCGTTGGTCGGGACGTAGGGCATCCCGGCCGCGACCCGGTGACTGCGGCGGGCGTCGTAGCGCTCCCGCAGCTCGTCCGGGGCCACCAGCACCTCATAGACGTGCGCCAGCTCCAGTCCGCCAGGCAGGTAGAGCTCGGCACGCAGGCCGCGCGACGGGTCGGCCGGGTCCAGCCGCGAGCTGAGCGCCAGATCGGCCGGGAAGTGCGTCACCCACATCGGCCGGCGAAGACGCGGCAGCACGTGCTGGTCCAACGCCTTTTCCAGCACCGCTCGTCGCCAGCCGGCAAGCTCGCCGGTCACCTCGACCCCGAAGCCGGCCTCGCGTAGCGCGCTGGCGAGCCCGCGCGCCGTGCCGCACGCCGGATCGGCCTCATCGACCCCGGTGATCGAGGCGACCAGGTCGCCGAGGCGGACCCGGCCGAACGGGTGCTGGGTATCGACGCGCACGCCGGACCAGCTGACCTCACGGCCGCCGATCTCGGCAAGCGCGCTGCGTACCACCGTGTCGGTCCAGTCCAGCAGCTGTTCGAAGGGCTGCATCCGGCGATAGAACTCCACCAGTCCGAACTCGACCAGGTGCAGGTCATCGGGGGCGTCTGCACGGACGTTCATCGACACCTCGTAGGTCGCGTCCAGGCCAGCCGACAGGTATCGCTTGAGGTACTCCTCCGGATCGGTGCGCAGGAAGAAGCGCCGGCCGGCGATCGGCTCGGTGACCGCCTGGCTGACCGCGCACATCTCGCCTGCCGCCTGCAACAGCGGAGTGGTTGCCTCGATGTAGCCGGCGTCGTCAAACGTGCGGCGCAGCAACGCGACCAGCCGGGCGCGCTGCACCACCGGCAGCAACCGTGCCGGGTCGCGTACCGCCTGGGACTCCGGATGCACGCCGCGAGAGGGCACCCGGCGGGCGGCGGCCAGCAACCCCACCGCACCGGGTCCGGCCTCGACGGTCTCGGTGATCGCGTTCCAGCGTCCGTGCACGCCGACCCAGGAGCAGTCGGCCGGCACATCGGCCTGCAGCGCGACGGTGGCCGGGCCGTCGGCGAGCAGCACCGACTCGCCGGGCCCGCTCAGCAGCCGTCCGATCAGCGCGACCGGCGCGCCATGCTCCAACTGGCCGGCAAGCAGCCCGGCCACCGAGCTGGACGCGACGAACCCGCCGCTCAGCTGCGCCAGGGCGCCGGCGGAGGCATCGGCCGGCTGGTCAGCGGGCAGCGCGGGGGCATCGACGTTGCCGGCGCGCACCTTGACCGCGCCGCCCGACGCCGCCCGCGACAGCGGCTCGGACTCGCACAGGCAGCCGCCCTCGTAGCGGCGCTGCACGATGTAGTCGGTGGTGTGCAGCAGGTCCCACAGCGACGCCGAGCCGGCGTGCACCCGGTCGGCCGGTAACTGGTTCTCCAGGATCGCGATCCGCGGCGACAGAAAGCCCTGGGAGGTGATGACCGCCTTACAGGTGGCAACCTTGCAGCTGGTCGGGCTCAGGTACGGCCGTACCCGGGCCGCCTGCTCCGGACTCGGGTCGTAGCTGGGGTCGCCGAAGGTACGTCCGTTGTGTTGGATCATCTCCACGATCTGGGCCAGGCCGTGCTCCTCGGCGAACGGAATGACGGTGTCGAGGACCTCGTCGGCATTGCGTCGCTCCACCACCACCTCGACCCCGAGCCGCTCCCGGGGCAGCGTCGCCAGCGCCCGTGCCATGCCCGATGGCACCAGCACCCCGCCGACCTCGACGAAGTCGTACTTGGCCGGGTCTATGCCGAGCATCTCGCCGACCAGTTCGGGCCGGCCGCTCCACATTTTCAGGTACAGCGAGACCGGGTAGTCGGCCAGCCGGGCAACTGCCTCGTCCGGCTCGCAGCCCCAGTACTTCTGGCTGGTCGGGGCGTGGGAGAAGATCAGCCCATTGCTGAACACGATGGCCTCGAGGCCGGCGTCGCGGCAGGAGTCGAGGAACTGCCACCAGCCGCGGTCGATGGTCGGCTCGCCCTCACCCGGCACGTAGACGTACTGGGCGCCGAGTTCGGCTGCCTCGTGTAACAGCCGGTCGCGCAGTTGCGGGGTGCTCTCGTCCCGCTTGCGTCGCCGGTCGGTGAAGCAGATGGCGCAGTCGGCGTTGCAGGCGCCGGTCATCATCATCACCACGAAGGCGAGACTGTGCCGGCGATGCGCGCTGACGTAGTCGGTCAGCTCAGCCGGCGTGCTGGTGTGCAGGTACTGCGCGAAGGACTCCCAGTCCTGGCGGCCGTCCAGGTAGGCCGAGGTCCACAGGTCATATCCGGACAGGTGATCGGCGGCCAGGTTGGCAGCGGTGGCTCGCTGCCAGCGCTCCTGCGAGAGGCGCTGGATCGCGAACCGGCGATCGTCTCGGGTCAGGGTCTCGGTCATGCTCACCTCTCGGCATTCGGTGGTGCGGACGTGCGCTGCCCGGCCGGCCGGCTGAAGATCGCCGGGGCTGGCGGAGCGCGGTGATCGATCTGCCAGCGTTCGGCCAGGGTCTGGAAGTGACTGATCTTGGCCGCGCTGAGCTGGTGGCCGGCAGCCAACGCGGCGCCGCGCAGCGCGCGATCACGCACGAACAGCACGCCGAGGGCGAAGCGCAACCGGCCGCCGCGAAAGAGCTTGGCCTGGTGGGTGCCGCCACCGAACTCGATGCGGCGGTAACCCTCGGCGATCGCGTACTCGATGAGCTGGCAGTAGGCCAGCGCGAAGTAGTCCCGCCGGGGTCGGCTGGTGCCGAAGAACTTCGGGTACAGCACGTCACCGTGGACCAGCGCGGCCATCACGCTGCGCGCGTCGCCACCGTTGTCGGCGACCGAGAACAGCACCCGATCGAGCTCGCGACCCTCGGCGACCGCACCGAGCAGGCTGGCAGGTGGGCCGTGCTGCGGGTCGAAGGTGGCTGTGTACTCGCCGAACAGGGCTGCCGCGGCGCGTTCGCCCGGGCCGGTGCCGGCCGCTCGGCGAGCGAGCCGGGCCAGCCCACTGCGGTGCATGCCGGCATGCGCCCGCCGGACCGCGCGCCGGCTCGATCCGAAGCCGGCCAGGTAGTCCTCGGTCGAGGTCCAGCTGAGTTCCAGGTGGCAGTCGGCGCCGAGTACCAGTGGCACCCCGCCGCGGGCCACCAGCGCATCGATCCAGGCCGCGTCCCGGTCCTCGAACAGGTAGTGCGACAGCACGCAGCCGACGTCGTGCCGCTCGGCCAGTTCGAGCAGCTGGTCGGCGAGCTCGCCGAACGAGGGAGGGGGGGGGGGCGGCGATCGGGGTGGGACGG
>JBPCPA010000172.1:0-7258 GCA_050999655.1 Jatrophihabitans sp. | reverse complement strand
GGTCGTAGATCGCCGGCATGAGCTTCTTGCGCGACAGGTCGCCGGTCACGCCGAAGATCACCAGGCCGGACGGGCCGGCGATCCGCGGCAGCCGCCGGTCCAGCGGGTCGCGCAGCGGGTTGCTCCTGCGCTCGGTCGACTCGTCCTGCGTCTGGGAGCTCACCTCAGGCCTCCGAGGGGGCGAGCCGCTCGAGTTCCGCCTTGGTGGAGTCCAGCAGTTCGTTCCACGCCCCCTCGAACTTCTCGACGCCCTCGTCCTCCAGCACCTGCACCACGTCGTCGTACGACACGCCGACCGCGGCGAGCGCGTCGATGTCCGCCTGCGCCTGCGCGTAGCCGCCGCGGATGGTGTCGCCGGTGACCTCGCCGTGGTCGGCGGTCGCCTCCAGGGTGGCCTCCGGCATGGTGTTCACCGTGTTCGGCGCGACCAGCTCGGTGACGTACATGGTGTCCGGGTAGGCCGGGTCCTTCACCCCGGTCGAGGCCCAGAGCGGGCGCTGCGGCTGGGCGCCGTCACCCTCCAGCGAATCCCAGCTCGGGCCGGCGAACACCTCTTCGAAGGCCTCGTAGGCCAGCCGGGCGTTGGCAATACCGGCCTTGCCGCGTACCGCCTTGGCCTGGTCTGTGCCGATCTTGTCCAGTCGCTTGTCGATCTCGGTGTCCACCCGGGAGACGAAGAAGGAGGCGACCGAGCGAATTCCGGACAGGTCGATGCCGGCGGTGCGCGCCTGCTCCAGACCGCTCAGGTAGGCCTGCATCACCTTGCGGTAGCGGTCGATGGAGAAGATCAGCGTGACGTTGACGCTGATCCCGAGCGAGGTTGCCTCGGTGATGGCCGGCAGGCCGGCCTCGGTAGCCGGGATCTTGATCATCACGTTCGGACGGTCGACCAGCCACCACAGCGCCTGTGCCTCGGCCGCGGTCTTGTCGGAGTCGTGCGCGATCCGGGGGTCGACCTCGATCGACACCCGGCCGTCCTGGCCGTGCGTGGCGTCATAGGTCGGGCGCAGCACGTCGCAGGCCCAGCGGATGTCGAAGGCGGTGAGCAGCCGCACCGACTCCTCCAGCGACACCCCGCGGACGGCGAGATCGTGCACCTGCTCGGCGTAGGGGGAGTCGCCCTCGGCCGATCCCTCCATGGCCTTCTGGAAGATGGACGGGTTGCTGGTCACCCCGACCACGTGCTTGTCCTGGATCAGCTGGCCGAGGTTGCCGCTGACCAGCCTTTCCCGGCTGATGTCGTCGAGCCAGATCGACACGCCGCTCTTGGACAGATCGGCCAGTGCGTCGCTCATGATGGTTCCCTTCCAAGTGCTGTCGTGAGGTCTAGTTGCCGGTAGTGGTGCCGGTGATGACGCCGACCCGCTCCAGGCTGGTGTGGGCGGCTGCGACCACCCGGTCGGGGGTGAAACCGAACTGCTCGAACAGCACCTTCAGGTTCGCGCTGGCCCCGAAGTGGTCGATCGCCACGATCTCGCCGGCCTCGCCGACGATCTCGCGCCAGCCCTGTGACACGCCCGCCTCGACGCTGACCCGGGCCTTCACCGCCGGCGGCAGCACCTGCTGCTGGTAGGAGCGCTCCTGGGCGTAGAACCACTCCACGCACGGCATCGACACCACCCGGGTCGGGGTGCCCTCGGCCTCCAGCCGCTCGCGGGCGGCCAGCGCCAGCTCCACCTCGGAGCCGGTCGCGATCAGGATCACCTGGCCCAGCCCGGTCGATGCCTCCGCCAGGACGTAGCCGCCCTTACCGGCATCGACCACCTTGGCCGGGTCCAGCACCTGCAACGGCTGGCGCGACAGGGCCAGGCCGGCGGGCCGATCGGTGTTCTCCAGCACCTGCCGCCACACCACCGCGGTCTCGTTGGCGTCGGCCGGACGGACGATGTCCAGCCCCGGGATGGCGCGTAGGGCTGCCAGCTGCTCGATCGGCTGGTGGGTCGGACCGTCCTCGCCGAGGCCGATCGAATCGTGCGTCCAGACGTAGATGGTGGGCAGCTTCATCAACGCGGCCAGCCGGACCGGCGGGCGCATGTAGTCGCTGAAGGTCAGAAAGGTGCCGCCGTAGACCCGGGTGCCGCCGTGCAGCGTGATGCCGTTCATGATCGCGCCCATCGCGTGCTCGCGAATGCCGAAGTGCAGCGTCCGGCCGTACGGGCCGCCGGACCACTCCTTGGTCTGCCGGTCGGCCGGGACGAAGCTGGGCTCGCCGTCCATGGTGGTGTTGTTGCTCTCGGCCAGGTCCGCCGAGCCGCCCCACAGCTCCGGCAGCACGCCGGCCAGCGCGGACAGCACCTTGCCCGAGGCCGCCCGGGTGGCGATGGCGTTCGGCTTGCCGTCCTTCTCGGTCGGGAACTCCGGCAGCACGTCGGTCCAGCCGGCCGGCAACGTCCGGCCGACCAGGCGATCCAACAGCGCCTTGCGCTCTGGGTTGGCCGCGGCCCAACTGTCGAAGCTCGGCTGCCAGTCCTGCCGGGCGGCCCGGCCCCGGTCAAGGACCGTGCGGGCGTGCGCGAGCACCTCGTCGTCCACCGCGAAGTGGACGTCCGGATTGAAGCCCAGGATCTGCTTGGTCTTGCGGATCTCGTCCTCGCCGAGGGCCGAACCGTGGGCCTTGCCGGTGTTCTGCTTGGTCGGCGCGGGCCAGCCGATGATGGTGCGCACCGCGATGAACGAGGGCCGGTCGGTCTCGGCCCGGGCGGCGGTCAGCGCCTTGTCCAGCGCGGTCACGTCCTCGCCGGAGTCGACGTACTGCACGTGCCAGCCGTAGGCCTGGTAGCGCTGCAGGACGTCCTCGGAGAAGGCGATGTTGGTGTCGTCCTCGATCGAGATGTGGTTGTCGTCCCAGATCAGGGTGAGGTTTCCCAGCTGCTGGTGACCGGCCAGCGAGGACGCCTCGCCGGAGACACCCTCCTCCAGGCAGCCGTCGCCGCAGACCACGTAGATGTGATGGTCGAAGGGCGACTCGCCGGGCGCGGGGTCCGGGTCCAGCAGGCCGCGTTCGCGGCGGGCGGCCATCGCGAAGCCGACCCCGTTGGCCACGCCCTGGCCGAGCGGGCCGGTGGTGGTCTCGACCCCGACGGTGTGGCCGTGCTCGGGGTGACCCGGGGTGAGCGAACCCCAGGTTCGCAGCGCCTTGATGTCATCGAGCTGCAGGCCGTAGCCGGACAGGTAGAGCTGGATGTAGAGGGTCAGCGACGAGTGACCGTTGGAGAGCACGAACCGGTCGCGGGCAATCCAGTTCGGGTCCGACGGGTCGTGGCGCATGGTGTGGTTGAACAGCAGGTAGGCCAGCGGGGCCAAGCTCATCGCAGTGCCGGGATGGCCGTTGCCGACTTTCTGCACCGCGTCGGCGGCCAGCAGCCTGGCGGTGTCCACCGCCCTGGAATCCAGCTCGGTCCACCACTTCGGGTGCTTCTGCACTACTTCGACTGCCGACTCGCTCACGGTGGCTCCTGCTCTGCAGTGTTTCGGGTTGCGGTTAAACCCGCGTCGATGCTCACTCCGGCGGACCCAAGCCTAATCGCTTCCGGTCAATGATTGTGGGCGGGTGCCGGGTGGGGCCGGGGCTGTTCACCGGCCGTTCGGATGGCGGTTGCGAGCCCGGTCACCGGCACCGCCGTGCGGGTGCCTCGCCGCCGCTGGCGAGGGTTAGGCTGGCCGGGTGACCCAGACCCCGGTGGCCCCGTCGCGGCAGGGCGCGACGGAGCCGAACCTGCCCGGCCGGGTCCGCCCGTCGCTGGCCTCGGTCCGGGCCTACCTGGCGCTGACCAAGCCCCGGATCATCGAACTGTTGCTGGTCACCACGCTGCCGGCGATGGTGCTGGCCGCCCACGGCCTGCCGGATTGGCAGACGGTGCTGGTCACCATGCTCGGCGGCACCATGGCGGCCGGCAGTGCCAACGCGCTGAACTGCTTCATCGACCGAGACATCGACGCCCTGATGCGCCGCACCGGCCACCGGCCGCTGGCCACCCATGAGGTGTCGCCCGGTGGCGCGCTGATCTTCGGCACGGCGCTGGGTGTGGTCGCGGTGCTGCTGATGGGCCTGGCCACCAACTGGCTGGCCGGCGGCCTGACCTTCGTCGCGATCGCGTTCTACGTCGTCGTCTACACGATGGTGCTCAAGCGCCGCACCGCGCAGAACATCGTCTGGGGCGGCGCGGCGGGCTGTATGCCGGTGCTGATCGGCTGGGCGGCCGTCACCGACTCGCTGGCTTGGGCGCCGGTGGTGCTGTTCGCGGTGGTCTTCTTCTGGACGCCGCCGCACTTCTGGGCGCTGGCCACCCGCTACCGGGAGGATTACGCCCGGGCCGGGGTGCCGATGCTGCCGGTGGTCGCCACGCCGATCCGGGTGGCCCGCCAGATCGTGGCCTACTCCTACCTGACGGTGGCGGCCACCCTGGTGCTGTGGCCGCTGGCCACCGGGTGGGTGTACGGCGTGCTGGCCCTCGCTGCCGGCGCGGTATTGCTGGCCGAGGCGCACCGGTTGTACGCCGCCACCCGCCGCGGCGAGCCGGGCAAGCCGATGCGGTTGTTCCACCTGTCCAACAGCTACCTGGCGTTCGTGTTCGTCGCGGTGGCGATCGACACCTTTCTGCGCTGAGCCCGCCGAACCGAAGGCTCAACAGAACCGCAGGCTCAGCCAGCCGGGATGTCGAAACCGATCGTCACCGGGGTCAGCACCGTCACGGTGGCCTTGGCCGTCTTCACGGTTCCGGCATAGGTCAGGCTGCCGGCGCTGAGTGAGGCCGGCACGTCCACCACGTCATCGACCTGCCGGCTCGGGTCGGCGGCCGCGTTGTGCGCGTCTAGCTTCCCGGCCTCGGGCAGGGTGACCGAGATCAGCGCCGACTCGACCCCGTAGGCCTGCCGGTCGCCGTCGAAGCGCACGGTGGCCCGCACGTGCAGCCAGGCGCGGTCCGGCGACTGGCAGGGGGTGCCGTCCGAGCCCCAGTAGGTCAAGGACACCGCCTGGACGGTGAGGGTGCCGCCCAACTGACCGGAGCCGGCCTTGGTGGTCAGCCGGACCCGGATCGCCTTGGACACCGCCAGCGTCTGTTCGGTGTGGGTACGGACGGTGACCTGCGGGTTGGTCGACTCCGGCTTGCCGGTCAGCAACGAGATCGACTGCTTCAGGCCGCTGTCGGTCAGCACCAGGTCCACCGAGCGGGCGTGCTCGGGCACCGCGGTGACCACGTAGTCCGAGGTCGAGGCCAGCGGGCCGCGTTCCACCCCGTCCACCCGCACCGACAGGTCCGGGGTCTGCTCGCCGTCCTCGCCCGGCTCGGCGTTGGTGGCGAAGGCCAGCAGCCGGTAGCCCGAGGGCGCGGTGCGGGCCCGGTCACCCCAGTCATAACCGTCCACCAAGCCGTACTCGACCAGCCGGACGCCGCTGAGCCGGCCGACCATCTGCGCGCCGGCCGGCGTGAGCGGCGTGCGCAAGGTGCTGGTGGTGCTCAGCACGTCGCCGACCGCAGCCGGCGGTCGGGGCGGGTTCAGCCGGCCGCGGCTGGGCGGCAGCTTGCCGTCCGGCCGTACTAGCTGGCTGGCCGGTCGGGGGTCGGGGCTGTCCGCCTCGCCGTCCGGCCCGCTCAGCGCCAGCCGGATGCCGCTGGTGGCAGGACTGGCCACCAGGTTGTAGGTCAGGTACGGCCGGGCCGCGTCGCCATCGACGAACAGCACCGGCCCGCAGAACATTCGGTCCCCGACCGCCACCGGCAGGTCGTCGTCGCTGGTGCTGCTGTCGTCGCCGGTGCGACTGGTGGCCGGTGCGCTGGCGGCCGGGTCAGTCGCGTAGTAGCAGCGCGCGCCGGCCCCCCGGCTGCCATTGCGATCGCGCACCTGGCGGGCCATCGCGGCCTGGGCCTGGCCCAGCAACTGGCCGGCATTGAGCACCCGCTGGCCGTAGCTGGTCAGCGGCCGGTCGATGCGGGGTTGCAGAACCAGCCAGCCGGCGCCGGTGAGCATGCCGAGCACGCAGACCGCAAGCAGCCGGACGGCGAAGCGGCGCCACGGTGAGATGGCCCCGTTCGGTGGCACAGACAAGTCCCCGATCGATGCGGATATGACGTGCCACAGGGTAAAGGAGTGACCTGTGAGCGCCCGTACCATCGGCGGGTGACCCGACACATCGCCATCGCGACCTGCCAGCAGCTGCCGGACGGTGACCCCGAGGAGCAGCCACTGCTGGACGCACTGGCGGAGCTGGGGCTGGCGGTGAGCCTGGTGCCCTGGACCGCGCCGGAGGTGGACTGGGCTGGCTTCGACGCCACCGTGGTGCGCAGCACCTGGGACTACACCGGCCAGCTGCCGCAATTCCTGGCCTGGGCCGACTCGGTGCCCCGGCTGCACAACCCGGCCGGGGTGATCCGGTCCAACAGCGACAAGCGCTACCTGGCCGGCCTGGCCGCGGCCGGGCTGCCGGTGGTGCCCACCGGGTTCTTCGAGCCTGGTCAGCCGGTGCGGCTGCCTGATTCCGGCGAGTTCGTCGTGAAGCCATCGGTGGGCGCGGGCTCGCGTGGCGCCGGCCGGTTCGACGCCGATCGGCCCGGCGGCACCGAGCTGGCCGGCGCGCACGCCCGGGCGCTGCACGGGGCCGGTCGTACGGTGCTGGTGCAGCCCTACCTGAGCGGAGTCGACGCCGCGGGCGAGACGGCGCTGGTCTTCATCGACGGCCGATTCAGCCACGCGATCGGCAAGGCGGCGATGCTGGCACCGGGCAGCCAGCATCCGATCGCCGCCGAGCACCTCTACGTGGCCGAGACCATCACCAGCCGCCGGCCCGGCGCGGGCGAGCTCGAGGTGGCTGGCCGGGTGCTCGACCAACTCAGCCAGGACCTGGCCCGGCCGTTGCTCTATGCCCGGATCGACCTGCTGCCGGGCGAGAGCGGCCCGGTTCTGGTGGAGGCCGAGCTGACCGAGCCGTCGCTGTTTCTGACTCACTGCCCGGCCGCCGGAATGCGGCTGGCCCGGGCCATCTGTGACCGGACGGCCTGAGATGGCTGCCCCGTTGCAGGTCGGTGCCAGTGCCGGCGACCTGGCCAAGCGCTCGGCGTTGCGCCGGATGAAGTCGGTGGCCGGTGGTGCGCTGGTGCTGGCCGCGCTGGTGTTCGTGAGCTGCAAGGTGTTGGGCAACGGCCACGGCGGCTGGCCGTTCGTGCAGGCCGCCAGCGAGGCCGCGATGGTGGGCGGGTTGGCCGACTGGTTCGCCGTCACCGCGCTGTTCCGGCACCCGCTGGGGTTGCCGATCCCGCAC
>JBPCPA010000088.1:0-6062 GCA_050999655.1 Jatrophihabitans sp. | reverse complement strand
ACCACGGACGACGGGACCCCGGACGGCGGTACCCCAGACGGCGACACCCCGGACGGCGATACCCCGAGGGACCAGTTCTCGATGGATCGGGTCTCGACCGACCAGCCGGCCGGCGAGCATGATCAGGACCAAGGACGGGAGGCCCACCAGTGAGCAAGGCACCACGGCGTGGCGGTCTGGGTCGGGGCCTTGGAGCGCTGATTCCGACCGCTCCACCACCGGCGGAGCCGACCGGCTCCGAGTCGACGCCGGTTATGTCAACCGAGGACCAGCAGGGCGATACCGCCGTCGCTGAGAAGGGGTCGGCGCGGCCAGCTGCCGGCTCAGGTAGCGGTATCAAGGTGGTCAATCGAGTGCCCTCGATTGCGTCCATCGCGGCGTCCTCGGCGACCGATTTCTACTTCGACCCGTCCCCGGTGCCCGGCGCGAGTCTGCGGGAGGTCCGTCCGAGCGAGATCACCACCAACCCGAAGCAACCGCGGCAGGTCTTCGACGAGGATGCGCTGGCCGAGCTGGCGCATTCGATCAAGGAGTTCGGCGTCCTGCAGCCGATCGTGGTGCGGGCGCAGGGCGACGGCTTCGAGCTGGTGATGGGTGAGCGCCGGTTGCGGGCAGCCGTCCTGGCCGGCCTGGACAAGATCCCGGCCATCGTCCGCGACACCGCCGACGAGGCGATGCTGCGCGATGCGTTGCTGGAGAACATCCACCGGGCTCAGCTCAACCCGCTGGAAGAGGCGGCCGCCTACCAGCAGCTGCTGGAGGAGTTCGGGGTCACCCACGAAAAGCTCGCCAGCCGGATAGGTCGTAGCCGCTCGCAGGTCAGCAACACCATCCGGCTGATGAACCTGCCGGTTCCGGTCCAGCGCCGGGTCGCCGCCGGAGTGCTGTCGGCCGGGCATGCCCGGGCGCTGCTCGGCCTGGCCGACAGGGACCAGCAGGACGAGTACGCCAGCCGGATCGTTGCCGAGGGTTTGTCGGTGCGGGCCACCGAGGAACTCGTCGCGTTGGCCGGCACCGCACCGGCCGCCGGCCGCACCGTCGCGCGCAAGCCGGCCGCCAAGATCTCGGCCCCGGCACTGGGCGAGCTCGCCGAGAAGCTGTCGGACGCTTTAGACACCCGGGTCCGGGTGGAGCTCGGACGGCGCAAGGGCAAGATCACCGTGGAGTTCGGCTCCATCGACGATCTGGAACGGATCGTGGCGGTGATCGCGCCGAAGCTGGCGACGGTGCGCAAGCCGTCCGGCAGCTAGTCGATGTTCTCGCTGAACCGCCCGTAGGACAGCACCTGATCCAGGCCCCGCCGGCCGCGCTTGAGCGACGGGGACTTGCGGTCCGGCGCCGGGTGACCCAGGCTGACCACCCCGATGATCGACAGCCGGCCCGGGACGTCGAGGGCCTGCTTGACGGCCGGCTGCGCGTCGGGCGGCACTCCGAAGAAGCAACTGGCCAGGCCGCCGTCCACCGCGCCGAGCATGATCAGCAGGCTCGCCATGCCGGTGTCGATGTCCCAGTAGGGCACCGGCCAGTGGGATTCGTCGCGGTCGGTCCAGCCCTTGTCCGGGGCGGCGTAACGCTCCAGGTAGGCCTGCTTGTCCGACAGCGCCAGAATCAGCACCGGAGCCGACTGCATACCGGTCAGCCAGCTGTCCGCTGGGCCGCCGGTCGCCGTCAGCTGCCAGAATATCGATCGAGTTTCATCCGTGTCCAGAACCAGAAAGTGCCAACCCTGGCTGAACCCGGCGGACGGCGCGCGGATCGCGAGGCCAAGCAACCGCTCGATCTCGGCGCGATCCACACCCCGGCCCGGGTCGTAGTTGCGGACCATCCGGCGGGCGCGCACGACGTCGATGAATTCCATGGCTTGCTGTCTACCATCGTGCGCCAGGCGCGCACCGGCCGGTCAGACACAATGGGGGATGCGCGCGACGCGTCGGGTGTGACAGCCTGGTTCGGTGCAACTCAAACAGTCAGCCAAGCTCGCCGATGTCTGCTACGACATCAGGGGACCGGTGCTGGATGCTGCCAAGCAACTGGAGGCTCAGGGGCACCGGATTCTCAAGCTGAACATCGGTAACCCGGCCCCGTTCGGGTTCAGCGCGCCGGACGAGATCCTGGTCGACGTCACCCGCAACCTGCCCGAGGCCGAGGGCTATTCCGACTCCCAAGGTCTGCTGTCGGCCCGCACCGCCATCGTCCAGCACTACCAGAGTCGTGGCCTGGACACCGTCAACGTCGATGATGTCTGGCTCGGCAACGGTGTCAGCGAGCTGATCGTGATGGCGTTGCAGGCGATGCTGAACGACGGGGACGAGGTGCTGCTGCCAGCGCCGGACTACCCGTTGTGGACGGCGGCGACCTCGTTGGCCGGTGGCCGTCCGGTGCATTACCTGTGCGACGAGTCCGCCGGCTGGCTGCCCGACCTGGACGATCTGAAGTCCAAGATCACCGGACGCAGCAAGGCCATCGTGGTGATCAACCCGAACAACCCGACCGGTGCGGTGTACCCGGACGCGACCCTGCAGGGCATCGCCGAACTCGCCCGCCAGCACGATCTGGTGGTACTGGCCGATGAGATCTACGACAAGATCCTCTACGACGACGCCGTCCACACGCCGTTCTCGGTGCTCGCGCCGGACCTGTTCACCCTGACCTTCAACGGCCTGTCCAAGGCCTACCGGCTGGCCGGCTTCCGGTCCGGCTGGCTGATGGCGGCCGGACCGAAACGCCACGCCGCGGACTACCTCGAGGGCCTGACCATCCTGGCCAACATGCGGCTGTGCGCGAACGTGCCGGGCCAGCACGCGGTGCAGACCGCACTGGGCGGGCGGCAGAGCATCAAGGATCTGATCCTGCCCGGCGGCCGGTTGCTGGAACAACGCGACGCGGCGGTCACCGCCCTGCGCGCCATTCCCGGCGTCAGCTGCGTCCAGCCACAGGGCGCGCTCTACGTGTTCCCGAAGCTGGACCCGCAGGCCTATCCGATCGCCGACGACCAGCAGTTCGTGCTGGAATTCCTGCGTGATCAGCACGTCCTGGTGGTGCAGGGCTCGGGTTTCAACTGGCCGAAGCCGGACCATCTGCGGATCGTCACGCTGCCGCACACCGGAGCCCTGATCGAGGCGATCAGGCGGCTCGGGACGTTTCTGGACGCCTACCGGCCTACCGGCCGGCCTGGTTAGGCCCGCGTCGGTGTCGCGCCGGATCGTCCCGTTGACCCTGGACAACCTCGATGAGTTGCCCGGTGAGTGCCGGCGCTGCCTGTTCTGGGAACTCGGCCCGCTGGCCGATCCCAGCCCGCCACCGGCCGACGAGGCGGTGCTGGCCAAGGAGTCCTGGCTGTCGGCGACGCTGCTGGACTGGGGCAGCTGCGGCAAGATCGCTTATCTGGCCGGAGTGCCGGCCGGCTACGCCCTGTTCGCACCGCCGGGCTTCGTGCCGCGGGCGATGTCATTTCCGACCTCACCGGTCTCCGGCGACGCGGTGTTGTTGATGAATGCCCACGTGCTGCCGGAGTGGCGCTCGGCGGGGGTCGGCCGGATGCTGGCGCAGGCGGTTGCTGCCGAACTGGTACCGCGCGGAGTGAAGGCCATCGAGGCGTTCGGTTCGACCGGGCTGCTGTCGCGCGGCTGCCTGATGCCGGCCGATTACCTGCGGTCGGTCGGCTTCAAGACCGTCCGGCCGCACCCGAGCTACCCGAGGCTTCGGATGGAGTTGAAGTCGACGGTGTCCTGGCGCACCGATGTCGAATACGCCCTGGAGCGCATCTTCGGCACCAACGTCGGCAAGGCGTTGACCCCGGTCAACTGAGTGCGGGCGGGCAGTAGTCGGCCCGTAGCCGCAAACCGGATAAATAATTGGCGGAGTGAGCACTCACTCCGTTAAGGTGCTGACATGCGCACCCAACCGAGTCCCGCAACCGAGACCGCCGTTGCGGGTCGGGCCGCCCCGATGTCGCGTGAGCAGCGCCGGGCCGCGATCGTGGCGGCGACCCTGCCGCTGCTGCGGGCCGATGGCTACGCGGTCACCACCCGCCAGATCGCCGAGGCCGGCGGTATCGGTGAGGGCACCATCTTTCGGGTCTTCACCGACAAGGCCGAGCTGATCACAGCCTGCATGTCGGCCGCCTTCGACCCCGGGCCGGCGCTGGCTCGGCTGCACGGGATCGACCGGGGCCTGCCGTTGCCGGCCCGGCTGCTGGCCGCGGTCGAGATCCTGCAGGAACGGTTGCGCGCGGTGATCGAGCTGCTCATCGCCCCGCACTTTGCCGGCCCGCCCGAAGACCGCGCCGGAGCAGAACACTCCACCGCCGAAAGCCCAACCGCTGAAGGCTCGACCGCCGAAGGCCCGACCGTTGACGGCCCGACCGCTGGGAGTCCGGCCGGGCGGCCGCGACCGCGCGGGCTGGACCCGCGTGCCGAACAGGGCCAGCACGAGATCCTGCAGCTGATCGAGGAACTGCTCGAGCCGGACCGGCACCTGCTGCGCACCACGCCCGCCGAGACCGCCCGGGTGGCCCGGCTGCTGACGTTCGCGGCCACCCATCCCAGGATCACCGAGGACCAGCCGATGACTGCCGAGGACATCGTGGCCGTGCTGCTGTACGGCGTATTGAAGCGAGAGGACGGCGTCTCATGCTGAGCAGGCTGCTGCGCACCTACCTGTACCCGTACCGCAAGGCCCTGCTGATCGTGGTCGCGCTGCAATTGGTGCAGACCATCGCCGGGCTGTTCCTGCCGAGCCTGAACGCCGACATCATCGACAAGGGCATCGCGCGGGGCGACACCCACTACATCGTGTCCACCGGCGGGGTGATGCTCGCGGTGACCCTGCTGCAGATCGTCTGCTCGATCGGCGCGGTGTACTACGGCTCGCGCACCGCGATGTCCTTCGGCCGGGACGTCCGCTCGGCCATCTTTCACCAGGTGGGCAGCTTCTCCGCGCGCGAGGTCAACAGCTTCGGCGCTGCGTCGCTGATCACCCGCAACACCAATGACGTCCAGCAGGTACAGATGCTGGTGCTGATGACCTGCACCATGCTGGTCGCGGCACCGATCATGTGCATCGGCGGCATCATCATGGCCATCCGGCAGGACACCACGCTGTCCTGGCTGCTGGTGGTGAGCGTGCCGGTGCTGATCGGCTCGATCTCGGTGCTGATCGGCCGGATGATCGGGCAGTTCCGGCTGATGCAGCCACGGATCGACACCATCAACCGGGTGTTGCGCGAGCAGATCGCCGGCATCCGGGTGGTCCGGGCCTTCGTCCGGGAACCCTACGAGGCCGAGCGCTTCGCTGCGGCAAACACCTCGGTCACCAGCACCGCGCTGCGGATCGGCCGGCTGCAGGCGATGATGTTTCCGACCGTGATGCTGGTGGTGAATGCCTCCAGCGTCGCGGTGCTGTGGTTCGGAGGCCACCTGATCGACGACGGCCGGATGCAGGTCGGCTCGCTGACTGCGTACCTGAGCTACCTGATGCAGATCCTGATGGCGGTGATGATGGCCACCTTCATGGCGATCCTGGTGCCGCGAGCCGCCGTCTGCGCCGAGCGGATCGGTGAGGTGCTGGACACCGACTCGTCGGTGAAGCCGCCGGCCGAAGCGGTAACCACCTTGACCGGACGGGGTGAACTCGAACTGCGCAATGTCGAGTTCTGTTACCCGGGGGCCGATGACCCGGTGTTGAAGAACATCAGCTTTACTGCGATGGCCGGCCAGCGCACCGCCATCATCGGCAGCACCGGTTCGGGCAAGAGCACCCTGATCAGCCTGATTCCCCGGCTGATCGACGCCACTGCCGGCTCGGTGCTGGTCGACGGCCACGACGTGCGCGAACTCGATCCGGACGTGCTGTGCAGCGTGATCGGCCTGGTGCCGCAGCGGGCCTACCTGTTCACCGGCACGGTGGCCAGCAACCGGCGCTGCGGCAATCCGCAGGCCGAGGACCACGAACTGTGGCAGGCGCTGGAGATCGCCCAGGCGGCCGACTTCGTCCGGGCGATGCCGGACGGGCTGGACTCGCCGATCACCCAGGGCGGCACCAACGTGTCCGGTGGCCAGCGG
>JBPCPA010000053.1:0-6411 GCA_050999655.1 Jatrophihabitans sp. | reverse complement strand
GCATTGGCCCCCGGGCCGCCGTGCACGCCGCCGCCGGGGTGGGCAGACGAGCTGCCGAGGTACAGCCGGTCGATCGGGGTGCTCGCGCCGCCGAGGCCCAGCACCGGCCGGAACACCAGTTGCTGGTGCAGCTGGGCGGTGCCGCCGTTGACCGCACCCGACACCAGCGACGGGTTTTGCTCCTGCAGCTTGGCCGGCGACTGGACGTAGCGGGCCAGGATCAGGTCCTTGAAGCCGGGTGCCCGGGCCTCGATGGTATCCTCGACCAGCCGGACGTGGCGGGCGATCAGCTCCTCGGTGAACTCGACGCCGGCCGGCAGGTGGGTGTAGGCCCACGCTGACTCGGTGCCGGCCGGTGACCGGCTGGCATCAGAGGTGGTCATCTGGCCCAGCAGCAGGAACGGCTCGCGCGGAAGCTGGCGGGTGGCCAGGTCGGCCGCGTAGCGGGTCAGCCCGTCCAGATCCACCCCCAGGTGCACGGTGCCGGCGCCGCGCGCGTCGGCCGCGGTCCAGCCGATCGCCTCGCGCAGCGCCCAGTTCAGCTTCAGGTTCGGGGCGTCCCACTGAAAGTCGGCCAGCGCCCGCACGAACTGCGGGCTCAACCGATCCTCGCCCACCAGCTGGCGGTAGAGCAGCGGGGCCGGGACGTCGGCGATCACCGCGCGCCGGGCCGTGATCCGCTCGCCGCCGGCCAGCTGCACCCCGAGTGCCCGGCCATTACTGATCCGCACCGATTCCACCGCGCTGGACAGTCGCAGCGAACCGCCCAGGCCGGCGAACCGGCGGGCCATCGCCGCGGTCAGCTGACCGGCACCGCCGACCGGCACCGGAAAGCCGTGGGACTGGCCGAGCATGGCCAGCAGCCAGCCGTAGACGGCGCTGCCCGATCCCTCTGGCGGCAGGTCGGCGTGCAAGGCGTTGCCGGCCAGCAGGATCGGCCCGCCCGCCCCGTCGAAAAGTTCCTCGCCGAACCTGCGCACCGGCAGCACCGCGCGCCGGGCCATCCGCAACGCACCGGCGGTGCCCAGCTGCCGGAGCAGCCGGCTGGCCGGTCGCAGCGCCGGCAATGGCGCGAACAGGGTGTCCAACACGCTGGATTCGATGTCCTGCCATTCGGCGAACAGCGCTCGCCAGGCCCTGCCGTCGCCGGCCGCGAACTGGGCCACCGAATCCGCGGTGCGCTCCAGATCGCGCGAGAGCAGCACGCTGCGATCGTCGGGAAACACGTGCGCCAGCACGGCCGGGGCGTGCGTCCAGCGCAGGCCGTGGTGCTCCAGGTGTAGCCGGTCAAGCACCGGCGACGCCGCCGCCAGCGGGTAGAAGGCGCTGAACAGGTCGGACAGGTAACCCGGCTCGGTCACCTCGGCCGACCGCACCGCGCCGCCGACCTCGGGCGTTGCCTCGCACAGCAGTACGTCCCAGCCGGCGTCGCAGAGCAGGTTGGCCGCGACCAGACCGTTCTGGCCGGCGCCGATGACCACCGCGTCCGGAGCGTCGTCGCGGCGGCTCTCAGGCATCGGGGACCAGCCGACGGTGCTCGACCCGATCCTTCAGCCGGCTGAGCGTCTCGGCGTTGCGCCGGTGCAGCAGCCAGCGCAACGCCGGATTGTCCAGCAGCCGTCCCGGGCCGGCACTCGGCGCCTCGCGTAGCAGCACCTCGGTATGGCGATCATCTTGTTCGACAAGCACGATCTCGACCACGGCCTCACCGAAGGGCCAGCCGCGGGCGCGCAACAGCAGGCGCCGGCCGGGCTCACACTCGATGGACTCGGTGTAGTCCGACACCACCGTCGGCCAGCCGCCCACCTGGTGATGGATCTTGCTTCCGGTCGCGGGCCAGTGGTGGTCCACATCGCGGATGTGGGTGGCGCCGACCACCCAACCGACGTAGGCCCAGCCATCGGCGAGCTC
Organism: Jatrophihabitans sp.; assembly: GCA_050999655.1. Lineage (GTDB taxonomy): Bacteria > Actinomycetota > Actinomycetes > Mycobacteriales > Jatrophihabitantaceae > Jatrophihabitans_A. Next base: position 4,500 of record JBPCPA010000053.1, on the reverse strand, counting down.
GGCGAACACCCGATCGGCACTGGCCGCCACCAGCTGGCGAACCTCGGTCATCTGCAGCGGGGCGTCCGGCATGGCATGCCCTTCCCTCAGGCCGGTGAACCCCCGGCCGATGGCTCGTGGCTCAGCCAGCCCCGAGGTTACGCCTCTCGCACGGACACCTCGCGCGCAAGCCGTCCGTGCACGGCGGCTGCCGGTGAACTAGGTTCAGCTGGTGAGCTTCGATGTCGATGCCCAGGCCTACGCGCAGTTCATGGGTCGATATTCCGAACCGCTGGCCGGACGGTTTGCAGCGGGCCTGCACCTTCGACCCGGCCAGCGAGCGCTGGATGTCGGGTGCGGGCCGGGCGCGCTGACCGCCGAGCTGGTCCAGCGGCTCGGCGTCGCCGCGGTATCGGCGGTGGATCCGTCCGAGAGCTTCGCAGCGGCGGCGGCCGCCCGGTTCGGCGGCCTCGATGTCCGGCAGGCCGCCGCCGAACAGTTGCCCTACCCAACCGGCGAATTCGACTGCGTCGCCGCGCAGCTGGTGGTGCACTTCATGACCGATCCGGTGGCCGGGCTCGCCGAGATGGCTCGCGTCGCCCGGCCGGACGGGCTGGTCGCGGCCTGCGTCTGGGACTTCGGCGGCGGTGGCAGCCCGCTGTCGGTGTTCTGGCGCGCCGCCCGCGAGCTCGATCCGGGCACGCCGGACGAGTCGAACCTGCCGGGGGTGCGCGCGGGTGAGCTGGCGCGGCTGTTAGAGCAGGCCGGCCTGCGGGACGTGGGATCGGGCACGGTCACCGTGCGGGTCGGTTTCGCCACCGTCGAGAGCTGGTGGCAGCCGTTCCTGCTCGGGGTGGGCCCGGCCGGCAGCTATGTCGCGCGGCTGGCCGCCGAGCAGCGCCGGCAGCTACGCGACCGGTGCGCCGAGCTGTTGCCCGCCGCGCCGTTCGAGATCACCGCCTCGGCCTGGACCGCCCACGGCCGGCCGGGGTCCCGGTCGGGCTAGCCTTCCCAGAGTGCAGCCAGCTCGGATTGCTCGAAGAACACGGCAGATTCCCGGGCGGACGGCGAGCCCAGGTCGGGATCGGCGCCAGCGGCCAGCAGCGCCCGCACCACGTCCGGGCTGGCCTTGAACACCGCGCCTGCCAGCGGGGTCTGGCCACGGTCGTTGATCGCGTCGACCTCGGCGCCGCGAGCCGCCAGGCCGGTGACCAGGCCGGCATGGCCGTGGTAGGCGGCCAGCATCAGCAGGCTGTTGCCGGTGGCATCGGTCAGCCCGGCCGGCACCCCGGAATCGAGGTAGGCCAGCAGCTGCTGGTCACCGGTCCTGGCCAGGTCGAACATCCGGTGTGCCAGGGCGATCGCATCATCGTCGGCCGGAGCGCTCATCGCCATCAGGCTAGCGCCACCATGACCGCACCGGACCACATCGGCGGCCCGCCAGCTGGCGGGTTCAGCCGAAGCGGCCGGAGATGTAGTCCTCGGTGCGCCGCTCGGCCGGGTTGGAGAAGATCTTCTGGGTGTCGTCGATCTCGACCAGCTGGCCCGGCTTGCCCACTCCGGCCAGGTTGAAGAACGCGGTGCGCTCGCTGACCCGGGCGGCCTGTTGCATGTTGTGGGTGACGATGACGATCGTGTACTTCTCCTTCAACGACTGGATCAGATCCTCGATGGCCAGCGTCGAGATCGGGTCCAGGGCTGAGCACGGCTCGTCCATCAGCAGCACCTGTGGCTCGACCGCGATCGCGCGGGCGATGCACAGCCGTTGCTGCTGACCGCCGGACAGTCCCGCTCCCGGCTTGGCCAGCCGGTCCTTGACCTCGTCCCACAGGTTGGCCGCACGCAGCGACCGCTCGACGGTGTCGTCGAGATCGGCCCGCTTGATCCGCCCGGACTGCAACTTCAGGCCGGCAACCACGTTGTCATAGACAGACATGGTGGGAAACGGGTTGGGCCGCTGAAAGACCATGCCGATCGTGCGCCGGACGTTGACCGGGTCGATGGTCGAGCCGTAGATGTCCTCGCCGTCCAGCAACACCTCGCCCTGCACGCTCGCGCCGGCGATCACCTCGTGCATCCGGTTGATGGTGCGCAGCACGGTGGACTTTCCGCAGCCGGACGGGCCGATGAATGCGGTGACCGAGCGAGGCGCGATGGTGAAGTTCACCTCCGACACCGCGAGGAACTTGCCGTAGTAGATGTTGAGGTTCTTCGCGTCGATCCGCTTGGCCATGAGTTTGTCCTATCTAGAAAAGCTGAATTCGAACCGTCAGGAAGAGACCTTGCTGCGCCGGGCGATCAGCCGGGCGAGCAGGTTGAGCGCCATCACCAGGATGATCAGGGTCAGCGCGGCGCCCCACATCCGGTCGGCGGCGTAGTGGACGCTCACCTTGTGCCCGCCCCGCAGGACGGTGGTGTTGCCCAGGTTGGCGAACTGGTCCCGGATCATGCCGGGCAGCGAACTCTGGTTGCCCGCGAACAGGTTGCTGTTGCGGTTGGGCGAGTACCCCACCAGGATCAGCAGCGGCGCCGTCTCGCCGGCTACCCGGGCCACGCCGAGCACCACCCCGGTGACGATTCCACTGGTAGCGGTGGGAATCACGATCTTGACGATGGTCTTCCATTTCGGCACGCCGAGGGCGTAGGAGGCCTCTCGCAACTCGTTGGGCACCAGCTTGAGCATCTCTTCGGTGGTCCGCACGACCACCGGGATCATCAGCATGACCAGGGCCAGCGACACCAGCCAGCCGGCCCGCTCGCCGCCGAAGCTGGTGATGAACACCGCGTAGATGAACAGCGCCGCCACGATGGACGGGATGCCGGTGAGGATGTCGACCATGAACGTGGTGGCGCGGGCCAGCGGGCCCCGGCCGTACTCCACCAGGTAGACGGCCACCAGCAGCGCGATCGGCACCGAGATCACCGTGCACAGCAACACCTGCTCGACGGTGCCGACGATCGCGGCCAGCGCACCGCCACCGAAGTCGCGGTAGGTGATGCCGCGCTGGCTCTGGCTGAACCAGCCGGCCCCGAACATCGCGTGCAGACCCTTGCTCAGCACCGTCCAGAGCAGCCAGACCAACGGCACCAGCGCCACCGCGAAGCAGCCGTAGACCAGCGTGGTGGCCAGCCGGTCCTTGGCCTTGCGCAGGCCGGCGCCGGACAGGTCGGCCAGCGTGGTCACCGGCCCGGTGGCCGGCCCCGCATCCAGGGCGGTCATGAGAACTCCTTGCGTCGGTTGACGACGGCTCGCGCGGCGGCGTTGACCGCGAAGGTGAGCACGAACAGCACCAGGCCCGCCGCGATGTAGGCGCCGGTCTGCTTCGGGCTGTTGAACTCCGAGGCATTGTTGGCGATCTTGGACGCGAACGTCTCGCCACCGTCGAAGATCGAGAAGGAGAAGTTGCCGGCGTTGGACACCTTCGACAGGATCAGCGAGATCGCGATCGTCTCGCCGAGGGCCCGGCCCAGCCCGAGCATCGCGCCGCTGACCAGGCCGGGTCGGCCGTAGGGCAGCACCGAGATCCGGATCATCTCCCACCGGGTGGCACCCAGTGCCCAGGCGGCTTCGATGTTGGCCCGCGGTGTGCGTTCGAAGACATCGCGGCAGACCGCGGTGACGATCGGCAGGATCATGATGGCCAGCACCACGCCACCGGTGAACACCGTGCCGTCCTTGACGTTGTGATCGGCGAACAGCGGGAACCAACCGAAGTGCCCGGACACGAAGTCGGCGAACGGCTGGATCTTCGGCGCGAGCACCTCGATGCCCCAGACCCCGTAGATGATGGATGGGATCGCGGCCAGCAGATCGATCACGTAGGCAACCGGTCGAGCCACCCGGCGAGGCGCGTACTGGGTGATGAACAGCGCGATCCCGATCGCGATCGGCACCGCGATCACCATGGCCAGCAACGAGATCAGCACCGTGGTCCACAGCAGCGGCAGCACGCCGAAGTTCAGGATGTTGCCGTCGACGTCCCAGTTGCGTGAGGTGAGGAAGTTCGATTTGTCGGCCCTGATCGCCGGCGCGGCCTTGATGATCAGGAACAGCGCGATCAGCGCGATCAGGATGACCACGAAGCCGCCGGCGCCCGAGGTGAGTCCGCGCAGCCCCCGGTCACCCCACCGGGCCGCGCCCCTCGGTGCGCCGAGCGCCGGCGAGCCGGCTCCGAACACTGGAGGCAGGTCGTGCAGCGTGCCGATCGCGGCGGGCTCGGCCGAACCCACCAGCGGTTCGTCGGCGAAGTCGGACGGCAATCCGGCCCGCTGGGTCAGTTCGGACAGCGCCAGCGGCTCAGCACCGTCGGCACCGTGTCCGTCAGCACCGTGCCCGTCAGTACCGTACCCGTCCGGGCCCGGCACAGGGTCGGGCCGCCGTGACCTGCGATCAGTCATGCTCTCTCGCTCTGGCATCGTCAAAGGCTCCGTCTCACGAGCTGGCCCGGCGGGGGGTGGTCGAACCAGCGCCCCAAGGGGTGCGATCGCCAACGAATCCTTCAGGTTTTGACACCACAGGCC
>JBPCPA010000046.1:0-8655 GCA_050999655.1 Jatrophihabitans sp. | reverse complement strand
TTGTCGATGAATCTCACCCCGGACGGCAACGTTCCGGTCCTGGCGAGGGTGGTGGCGGTCGGTAAGCCTGCCGCCGTGGTCACCGTGAACGAGCCTGCGGCGCCGACTGCGAAGGTCGCGTGGTTGGTGCTGGTGATGACGGGCGGTCCGTTCACGGTGAGCGTGAACGACTGGGTGGTCGGCGCAGTGATCCCGCCGGTGGCGGTGGCCCGGACCGTCAGCGGGTACGTCCCGGCCACGCCCGCGGCAGGCGTGCCGGCCAGGGTGGCCGTCCCGTCACCGTTGTCGACGAAGGTGACGCCGGACGGCAACGCACCGGTCTCGCTCAGGCCGGTGGCGGTGGGGAAGCCAGCGGTGGTGGTCACCGCGAAGCTGCCCGCGCTGCCGACGGTGAACGTCGCCTGGCTGGTGCTGGTGATGGTGGGCGACTCGTCCACGCTCAGGGTGAAGATCTGGCTGGCAGACGGGCTGAATCCGTTGGCCGCCTTGAGCGTGAAGGTGTAGGTGCCGCCGCTGCCCACCGGCGCAGTGCCGGTCAGCGAGCCGGTGCCATCGCCGTTGTCGTTCAGCGTCAGCCAGGCCGGGAACTGCGCGCCGGTCCGACTCAGGGTCGCACTCGGCACGCCGCTGGTGGTGACCGCGAAGTTGCCGGCAACCCCGACCGCGAAGGTGGTGGCATTGGCGCTGGTGAAGGCCGGTGCCGTCCCGACGTGCAGTGTGGCGGCAGTGGTGGTGGCGGTGCTGACCACGTTGGTGAACACCGCGCGGTACATGTTGCCGTCGTCACCGACCGCAGTCGTGAACGTGTAGCTGGTGCTGGTCGCACCGGCGATGTTGGTGTAGGACGCGCCGCCGTTGGTCGAGCGCTGCCACTGCACAGTCGGGGTCGGGACGCCGGACGCGGCGGCGGTGAAGGTCACCGAGGTGCCCGGGTTCACCGTCTGATCGCTCGGGTTGGTGGTGATCGCCGGCGCCTGGTTGACCTGGATGGTGAGGGTTTGGGTGGCGTTCGGGGCGACCCCGTTGGTGGCGGTGAGGGTGATCGGGTAGGTGCCGCCGGTGCCGGCTGCTGGGGTGCCGGTGAGGGTGGCGGTGCCGTTGGCGTTGTCGGTGAAGCTGAGACCGGTGGGCAGGGTGCCGGTGTGGGTGATGGTGGTGACGGTCGGGATGCCGGTGGTGGTGACCGTGAAGCTGCCGGCGGTGCCGCGGGTGAAGGTGGTGGTGCTGGCGCTGGTGAACGCCGGCGGTTGGCCGACGGTCACGGTCAGGGTTTGGGTGGCGTTGGGGTTGACCCCGTTGTTGGCGGTGATGGTGAGCGGGAACGTCCCACCGGGCCCGGACGCGGTCCCGGCCAGGGTCGCGCTGCCATCACCGTTATCGGTGAAAGCCAGCCCGGCGGGCAGGGTCCCGGTCTGGGTCAGGGCCGCGGTCGGGTAACCGGTGCTGGTGATCGTGAACGAACCCGGCGCGCCGACGTTGAAGTGGGCGGTGTTGGTGCTGGTGATCACCGGTGCCTGATCGACCGTGACGGTGGCCGTGACGGTGGCGTTGTCGAAGCTGACATTGACCGGGTCCGGGCCGGTGGTGGTGTTGGAGTGGTAATCGATGCCGGCCTGCCCGGTGCCGGTGCCGAACCCGGCGGTGTGCGCACCCGGCGCCGCGGTCACCGTGGCATCACCGGGCGGGTCAGAAAACGTGGCGGGCAGGGTGTCGAAGGCATCCAGGTTCGCCCCGCCCACCCCGGCACCGACACTGTCGACACTCAGATCAGCGGTGATCGTGGCCGAACCGTTCGGGCCGACCACACTGGCCGGGGTGGCCCTGGCCACCAACACCAACCGCGGACTGACCCCGGGCCCACCGGTGACCGTGTCACAACCAGCCGTGCCCGGCCCGGTGTTACAACCCCACCAGTTCTCCGCCGCGTCCACCGGCAACGAACCCTTCACCAACGCACTGGCAGAGCCGGCGATATTGCCAGTGAACCGGTTGTAATGCAACACCGCCGCCGACGCCGCGAACACCGCACCACCGGAAGCCGAAGACCCACCCGACACACTGTTACCGGTGAACGTCGACTCCGACACATTCAACGTCCCGGACTGCTCAAAAATGGCGGCACCCTCAGCCGGGCCCGTCGTGGCGGTGGTGGTGTTGTTCACGAACCGCGAATTCGTGATCGTGTACGTACTCGACGTACCCAACAACCCCACCGCACCACCATTGGGCACACTCGAACTCGAATTGGTGTTCGTTGTCGTGTTCCCACTGAACGTCGAGTTATCGATCGTCAAACCCTCCGGCGACGCCGCCCCCTGACCGGCGAACACCAACGCCGCACCCGTACTACTCCGCGAATCATTATTACTGAACGTCGACCCCGTGATCGACAACTTCCCACCAATAAACGCCAACCCACCACCCGGCTGATTCACCACGTTCGGCGCCGACCCATTCGCATGATTACCCGTGATCACACACCCCGTGATCGTCAACACATCCGACGTCGACGCCGCCCCCGCACCCGCCAAAATCCCGGCACCACCAATACCACTATCAGCCCCACCAGTGACCGTCACACCACTCAACGTCGCATTAACCCCACCCACCGAGGCCATATCAATATCCAACACCCGACTCAAACCCTGACCACTGATCACCGTCGATGCAGCACCCGCACCCACCAACGACACATCCTGACCAGAATGCGTACCAGGCTGCAACTCACCATTCACCAAGTTATAAACACCCGCCGGCACACTAATAGTCACCGACCCACCCACGTTATTCGCCAAACACGTCGCCTCCCGCAAACTCAACGGCGACGGCGCAACCACCACACCCGAACTCCCACACGCACCCGCATTCACAGCCACATCAGCCGTCGTCGACACCGTGAACACCGACGCCGCCGACGCCGAACCCGGCAACAGCACCAGTTGGCCGACCGCTGCCACCGCCAGCGCCAGGGCTGCCCGGGGCAGGATCCGACGGGGGGACATCGAACCGGTGCGCTTCATCGCTCATCCTTCGGCTACCGTGGCGCGCCTGTACGCCTCGGAAATTCTTACCCTGAGTGCTCGTCCGACACGCCTGCGCTGTCGAGACGTGTGATCGAGGTCAAACTAGCGTGCAAACTGTATCCACGAAAGCGCGAATAACCAACACAACTGGCGTCTGGTCTATCGGCCACGAGCCAGACTTATGCAGCTTTCGGCGGCCTTAGGGCAGACCGTCTAGCCACAAAACTCCAGTTTCGCCCATCCAGTCCCAGATCGACCAGGTCATCGCCGGGAGGAGCACGATGCTCGGACAGGTCAGCCTTCGCCCGGTCACGCCTGCCGACGCCGGCTTCCTGCGGCTGCTCCACCTGGACAGCCATCCAGAATTGCGTCAGTTACCGCTACCGCAGGTGGCCGCCGACCAGCTGGTCCAGTTGCAGCTCGACGCCCAGCTCGCCCAGTACCGAACGAGTTTTCCGCACGCGCTGGACCAACTGATCGAAACCGACGATGCTGCGGTTGGCCGCTGCTGGATCAGCCTGTCGGCGACCGAACTGCGGCTGCTCGATATCGCGGTGCTCAGCACCCACCGCGGCAACGGAATCGGCCGGACTGTCCTGACCGGACTGTGCCAGCGGGGCGACGCGACCGGCGTGCCGGTGACCCTCAGCGTCTGGTCGGACAACGCCGGGGCTCAACGGCTGTATCGCCGCCTCGGATTCGAGGCCGGCATCCAATCCCACGGCTATCTGCAGATGAGCCGAACACCAGCGACCGCCGCGGACGCGGCAGAAGGAGCCTGATGGCAGAGCCCTCACCCAGCTATGAGACCTTTCGGTCCCGGCTGGATCAGCCGTTCAGCATGCGGCTGACCGATGACCGGGTCATCGAACTCGTACTGACCGGCTGTGTTCCCGGCCAAGCGGTCCCCCACCAGGAAGTCATCCACCAGAAAGTCGAGCCCCACTCCTTCTCCCTGACGTTCAAGGCGGGAGCCGACGCGCCGATAGAGCAGGCGACCTTCCTGCTGAGCGCCGACGGTTTCGGTCCCAGCCCGATCTTTCTGGTGCCACTACGACAGCTTCCCGACGGCTTGGAATACCAGGCCGTCTTCACCACCTCGAAGGATGAGAGCGCCTCATGAGTGACCCCTACGTGGGCGAGATCCGAATGTTCGGAGGCAACTTCGCGCCGAACGGCTGGCTGTTCTGCCAAGGCCAGCTGGTCGCCATCTCCGACTACGACACGCTGTTCAATCTGATCGGCACCACCTACGGAGGCGACGGCCAGAACACCTTCGGCCTGCCGAACCTGGCATCGCGGATCCCGATCCACCAGGGGACGGCCAGCTTCGGCAGCTACCCGCTCGGCGCCGTCGGCGGTGCGGAGTCGGTGACCCTGATCAGCCAGCAACTGCCGACGCACAGCCACCCGGCGCTGGCATCCAATACCGGCACCACCACCTCACCCAGCAACGCGGTCTGGGCGACCGGCACCACCACCGAGTATTCGACCCAGGCGCCGAACACGAGCATGAGCATGGCCGCGCTGTCTCCGGCCGGCGGCAGCCAGCCGCACGACAACATGCCGCCGTACCTGGCGATCAACTTCATCATCTCGCTGTACGGCATCTACCCGTCCCAGTCCTGACCTGACCCCGGAGACACTTCATGAGCCAGCCATTCATCGGCGAGATCAAACTGGTCTCGTTCAACTTTCCGCCGCGCGGGTGGGCCTTCTGCAACGGTCAACTGCTGCCGATCAACCAGAACCAGGCGCTGTTCTCGATTCTGGGCACCACCTACGGAGGTGACGGCATCACCACCTTCGCGCTGCCGAACCTGCAGGGCCGGATGCCGATCCACGCCGGGCAGGGCTACAACACCGGCAACACCGGTGGCGAGGCCGCCCACACCCTGACCTCCAACGAGATACCCAGCCACATTCACCCGGCCAACGCACAGAGCGCCGCATCGTCGCCGGGTTTCAGCCCCACCAACTCGGTGTGGGCGACCAGCAACGCCAACATGTTCGCCACCGCCGCCCCGAACGTCACCATGAGCCCGGTCGCGGTGGGCAATGCCGGCGCGAACCAGCCGCACGAGAACCAGGCGCCCTACCTGGTGCTGAACTACGTGGTCGCCCTACAGGGCATCTTCCCGTCCCGCTCGTAGCAGCGACCGACCTCCAGGAGCGTTGAAGTGACCGATCCATTCCTTGCCGAGATCCGCATCTTCTCCGGCAATTTCGCACCCAACGGGTGGGCCCTGTGCAATGGCCAGCTCATGTCCATCTCGCAGAACACCGCGCTGTTCTCGCTGCTCGGCGTCACCTACGGCGGTGACGGCCGATCTACCTTCGGCCTGCCCAACCTGTCCGGCTCGGCGCCGATGCAGCAGGGCCAGGGGCCCGGACTGAGCTTGCGCAACCTCGGCGAGTCGGGCGGCGAACCGTCCGTCACGCTGCTCAACACCGAGATGGCCGCCCACACGCACGCGCCCAACGCCTACGGCGGCAACGGCGGTAGCGGCGACGCCAGCAACACGATCTGGGGAGAGGCGGTGTTCAGCAAGGTCGGGGTTGCGCTGTACTCGACAGCAGCGCCGAATGTTGCCATGAGCCCGCAGGCGGTGGGTCCGACCGGTGGCAACCAGCCGCACAACAACATGCCGCCCTACCTCTGCCTGAGCTTCATCATCGCGCTGCAGGGAATTTTCCCGCAGCGTCCCTGATTGCGATGGCGGTTGCGCCGCTCAGCACGAGCGTTTCGCCTGTGACTACAGGGTGAAAGCCACTGATGGGCCGGACGATTCGTCCGGCCCATCAGTGGCTTTCGCTCAGTGGCCTAGCCGAGCCGGAGCTTGAGCGAGGCCAACTCGTCGCGCAGCGGGGACGGCACCTTGTCGCCGATCTTGTCGAACCATTCTTCGATGGCCGGCAGTTCCTCGCGCCACTGCGCCAGGTCCACGGCCAGCGCGGTGTCCAGGTCTGCCTGCGACATCTGCAGGCCGGTGGTGTCCAGCGCGTCCGGGGTGGGCACCAGGCCGATCGCGGTGTCGACCGCATCCGCGCGGCCCTCGATCCGCTCGATCGCCCACTTGAGCACCCGGCTGTTCTCGCCGAAACCCGGCCAGACGAACTGGTTGTCCTCGTTGCGCCGGAACCAGTTCACGTAGAAGACCTTAGGCAGTTTCACCGCGTCGGCGCCCTTGCCGATCTCGAGCCAGTGGGTGAAGTAGTCACCGGCGTGGTAGCCCAGGAAGGGCAGCATCGCCATCGGATCGCGCCGCACGATGCCGGTCTGGCCGGCCGCCGCGGCGGTGGTCTCCGACGACATGGTGGCGCCCATGAACACCCCGTGCTGCCAGTCGCGGGCCTCGGTCACCAGCGGGACGGTGTCGCGGCGCCGGCCACCGAAGATGATCGCGTCGATCGGCACGCCGGCCGGGTCGTCCCACTCGTTGGCGACGATCGGGCACTGGTCCAACGGCGTGCAGAACCGGGAGTTCGGGTGCGCCGCCGGCTCGGTCGAGGCCGGCGTCCAGTCCCGGCCCTTCCAGTCGGTCAGGTGGGCCGGCGCCTGGTCGGTCATGCCCTCCCACCACACGTCGCCGTCGTCGGTGAGCGCGACGTTGGTGAAGATCGAGTTGCCCTTGTCCACCGTCCGCATCGCGTTCGGGTTGGTCTGCCAACCGGTGCCCGGCGCGACCCCGAACAGCCCGAACTCCGGATTGACCGCGTACAACCGGCCGTCGGCGCCAAAGCGCATCCAGGCGATGTCGTCGCCGACCATCTCGGCCTTCCAGCCGGCCAGGGTGGGCTCCAGCATCGCCAGGTTGGTCTTGCCGCAGGCCGACGGGAAGGCTGCCGCGACGTAATAAGACTTCTGCTGGGGGTTGGTCAGCTTGAGGATCAGCATGTGCTCGGCGAGCCAGCCCTCCTCGCGCGCCTGCGCCGAGGCGATCCGCAGCGAGTGGCACTTCTTGCCGAGCAGGGCGTTGCCACCGTAGCCCGAGCCGTAGGACCAGATCGCCCGGTCCTGCGGGAAGTGCACGATGTACTTGGTGTCGTTGCACGGCCACGGCACGTCGGCCTCGCCGACGGCCAGCGGCGCGCCGACCGAGTGCAGGCCGGTGACATAGCTTCGCTCGCCACCGTGATCGGTGAAGCGGGCCAGCGCCGCCGCGCCCATCCGGGTCATGATCTTCATCGAGGCGACGACGTAGGGCGAGTCGCTGATCTCGACCCCGAGTTGCGGTTCGTCGGCGGCCAGCGGGCCCATGCAGTACGGAATGACGTACATGGTGCGTCCGCGCATCGAGCCCCGAAAGCGCTCGGTGAGCAGCGCCTTCATGTCCTGCGGGTCCATCCAGTTGTTGGTGGGACCGCAGTCGCCCGGGTCGGTGGCACAGATGCAGGTCCGGTCCTCCACCCGAGCGACATCGGTCGGATCAGAGGCGGCGTAGAACGAGTTGGGCTTCTTGGCCGGGTTGAGCCGGGTCAGGGTGCCCGCCGCGACCAGCGCGTCGGTCAGCCGCACCCATTCGGCCTCGGAGCCGTCACACCACACGACGGCGTCGGGCTCGGTCAGTTCGGCGGTCTCGCGCACCCAGCGCAGCAGGCCGGTATGCGTGGTCGGCGCGGCCTCGAGGCCGGCAATGGTGGTTGTCATGACGAGAAACTCCTTGTCAGTCGACAATGACTGGCGGATGCCCGAGCAGACGCCGCAATGTTCGGCGCCACGGTCCCAGGGGGATGAACGGACATTAACTGTCGGCAGCGCTTACAAGCAGGCTGATCTGCTGCGTTGCCGATCACAGGCGCCACACGTTTGCGATTTCAGGCTCGCAATGCCCGGAAAGCAAGCAGTTAGCTGCACCAGCCCGCGAGCCGGATGGCCCAGGTCACAGCGGACGCTATGAGGCCTGGCTCACAGTGGACATGTTGAAGTCGGGCACCCGGACCGTCGGCATCGCCGTGCGGGTGAAGTCATCACTCCACTCCCGGGGCAGTGTCAGCTCGCTCGCGCCGACCTCGGTGATCCGGCCGAGCAGGTCCACCGGCGACTCGTTGAACCGGAAGTTGTTGACCACACCGACCACCTCGCCGTCCTCGATCAGGTACACCCCGTCACGGGTCAGGCCGGTGAGCAGCATCGTCTGCGGATCGACCACCCTCATGTACCACAGGCAGGTCAGCAGCAGGCCGCGCCGGGTGCCGGCGATCATCTCATCCAGCGTCTTACCGTCCGGTGTGCCACCGTCCAGGGTCAGGTTGTCGATCAGCGGCACCGGCTGCGTGCCGGTACGCGCGGCCCAGCTGCGGTTGCGATGCAGGTTGCTCAGCCGGCCGTCGGCGATCCAGTCCGTGGCCTGCAGCGGCGCGCCGTTGTCGAACACCGACTCGAAGCCACCCATCGAGGTGATCTGGAACGGCGCGCACTGCATGCCCGGGGCGGCGGGGTCCGAGCGCAGGGTCAGTGGCAGCGGCGACAGCGACTGCCCGATCCGGGTGGTGCCCCCGGTGCCGGTGAACACGTTGCGGCCCTCTTCGGCCTCCCGTGCGGACGCGCCGAGGTAGATGAAGATCATCAGGTCGGCCACCGCGCTCGGGGGCAGCAGGGTTTCATAGCGCCCCGGTGGCAGGTCTACCT
>JBPCPA010000040.1:0-2624 GCA_050999655.1 Jatrophihabitans sp. | reverse complement strand
GTCCAGCACCCGGATCCGCGGATGTGCTGTCAGCACCGAGCCGATCGCAACCCGCTGCTGCTGGCCGCCGGACAGCTCGTGCAGTGCCCGGTGCAGCAGCTCGGCCAGGCCCAGCAGGTAGAGGGTCTCCTCCACCCGCTTGCGCATCACGTCGGCCGGCACGGCCAATTGCTCCATCCCGTAGGCAAGTTCCTCCTCGACCGTGTCGGTCACGAAGCCGGCCAGCGGATCCTGGCCGACCACGCCCACCACGTCGGCGAGTTCGCGCGGCGGGTGGTGGGCGGTGTCGCGGCCATCGACGGTGACCCGACCGGCCAGGGTGCCGCCGGTGAAGTGCGGCACCAGGCCGTTCACCGCGCCGAGCAGGGTCGACTTGCCGGCTCCGGTGGCGCCGACCACCAGACACAGTTCGCCTTCTGGAATATCCAGGTTGACCTCGCAGATGACCGGCGCGGCGGCCCCGTCGTAGGTCACGCTGACCTGATCGAACCGGATCACAGGGCCACCTTCTGCCGTCGTTCAACCGCGGCCGGCGGGACCGGTCGGGCGCCCGGACGGGCCGGACGCTGCGGTGGCGGCGCGGCAACGCCGGCCACTGCGGCCAGCAGCACCGCCACCGTCGGCAGCAACGGCAGGCTCGGCCAGCGCAGCGGGTACAGCGATGGGTTGAGCGCGCCGGCGTCGTAGCCGGCGCTGATGAACAGCAGCACCGCCGCGCCCAGCCCGCAGCCGGTGACCAGGTACTCGGCCAGCCGCCACGGGTCCGGCCGGTAGCTGGTGCGCCGAACTCGCCGGCTGCCCAGCAGCAGGCCACCGCAGCACAGCGCCGAGCCCACCAGCAGCGCGGGCAGGCCGAGCGCCCGTGGGGCGGTGCCGTCCAGCAGGCCGTACATCCCGGCGCACAGACCGAGCATGCCCAGCAACATCAGCGCGCCGGTCAGCCGGCGCGAGGCCCGGGTCGCGGTGCCGGCCCGGCCGTAGCCCCGCGAATCCATCGCGGCCGCCAGTTGCAGGGAGCGCTCCAGGGCGTCCTCCAGCACCGGAACGGCGATGCTGCGCAGTGCGCGAAAGCCGCTGGTCCGCCCGGCCCGCAGCCGGCGGGCGCGGCGGATTCGTTGCGCGCTCTCGACCAGCTGCGGGGCCACGCTGATCGAGACGGTGACCGCGACGCCCAGTTCGTACAGCGCGCCGGGCAGCACCCGCAGCGCCCGTTTGGGATTGGCCAGGGTGTTGGCCGCGCCTATGCAGCAGAGCAGACAGGCCAGCCGCAACCCGTCGGTGGCGGCCGACAGGCATGCCTCCAGCGAGACCGGGCCGCAGAGCTGGATACCGGCGTACCAGGACGGCGTCGGCAGGTGCGGCAGCGAGAACAGCAGGTGATCAGCCGGAGTGATTCCACTGGCGAAGACGCAGCGGAAAAGCACCCGGATCAGCACCACCGTCAGCGCCAGCCACAGGTAGTACTTGAAGCCGCGCGCCCACGGCGCCTCGGTCCGCCGGGCAGTCACCACGAAGCCGAGCACCGCGAGAACCAGCAGCAACAGCAGCGGATTGGTGGTTCGACTCACCGCGGTGGCCAGCCCGATCGCCCACGCCCACCAGGCCACCGGATGCAGCATCCGCGGCGGTCGGCGGCCGGCGGCGGCCGGGCTGGGACGGTTCACCTGGTTCTCCGACGACGCTCAGCGTGCCTGCCGGCGTCGCCAGCCGGTGACCCCGGCGGCCCCGCCGAGGACGAGCACCAGCCCGCCGGCCAGCACCACCGGCCGGGACGAGCCGGCCGAGTGCCTGGTTGCGGCGGCCGGTGCGGCATCCATGATCTGCGGGCCGCCTGACGAACTCCTCGGCAAGCCGGCAGCGTTGCTCGCGCTGCTGGACCCAGGCGTGCTGGCGGTGGGTGTGGCGCTGGGAGTGGTGCCGGCTCGCGAGGTGCCGGCCGAGCTGGCAGAGTTCGCCGGTCCGTGGCTCATGCCGCTGTCCGAGCCGCCGCTGGAGGTGCCGGCCCCGCCGCCGGCCGTTCCCGCCGGGGTGCCCGGAGCACTGGCTGGCGGCGTGCTGCTGTGCTGGGCCGGTGGCGCGGAGGTGCTGCCCCCACCGGGCGCGGTGTTGCGCGCGCGGACCGAATCCGGCGAGAAGGCCGGGCCGCCGGACGTGCCGCCGGTGTTGGTGCCGCCGAAAGTCCACAGATCGACGCTGCCCGGCTGCGGATGGTAGCTCGCGGCACCGCTCTGGCTGTAGGTCCAGCTGTTCTTGCCCGGCGCGGCGTGCCAGTAGGACCAGTAGGCGGTGGTCGGCGGGGTGCTCACACAGGCCTGGTAGTCCGGGGCACCAACCGTCGGGTAGTCGGCGCCGCCCCGAAAGCCGGAGTAGCTGATCCGGCAGACGAAGGCGGGCCCGTCGTGGTGGGTGCCGGTGCTGTGCCAACCGCCCTGGTTCAACAGGGTCATGCCGGTGGTCGGGACGGACCCGCACGAGCGCAGCACCGGGCCGCCCCAGTGGCTGAAGTCGACCGCCAGGATCACCCCGGACGTGGTGCTGCACTGGCCGAGTGGCACCGCGGTGGGGAAGGGCGGACCGGCGCCGAGGACAGGAGGAACGAAGGAAGCGAACGCGCACGCGGCCAA
>JBPCPA010000032.1:0-7517 GCA_050999655.1 Jatrophihabitans sp. | reverse complement strand
CGCGGGTTGCGGGTTCGCAGTTGGCGGGGTTTGCGGCTGGCAGTCTCGCAGCTCGCAGGCTCGCTCCAGCAATTTCGCGGGTTCAGCGCGGCGAGCGGGCAAACCTAGCGGGGTAGCACCGTCACCGGGCAACGAATGCCCGGTGACCTGCTGAGCCGGGCATCAGCGGTGACCAGCGCGCAGTTCAGGCCTTCGGCCAGGGCCACGTAGCTGGCGTCATGGGCCGACAGGTTCTCGCGGAGCTGCCAGATCCGGTCGAGTAGGCCGGGCATGGGATAGCGGGTAAGTCCCAGCCGCTGCCAGGTGCGCAACGCCGCCCAGCCCTGCGCGCCGGTCAGGGCCCGGCTGGCGACCTGCCGGCGCAGGCCATTGGCGATCTCAGGGTCGATCAGGTGGGGGGCGTGCACCTGCTCGCCGGCCAGAGCTTCCCGGGCGGGGCCGGCATTGAGCAGGGCTGACAACGCGGCGGAGGCATCGACCACGATCACCGCGACGCCCGGTCGGCGTCCACGCCTTCGACGAGGGCTTGGGTGCCGATGTTGTGATCGGGAAGCGCGCCCAGCAGGGCGTGGTTGTCAACCCGGCGGGATACCTCGCTGAGCTCGCGTACCGCCACTGCGCTGACGGATGTCGCGCCGAGTTGGGCTAACCGTTCCAACCGGGCGATGACATCATCGGGGACGTTGCGTAAGTAGAGCGTCTTCATGTTGCACATTGCTAGCAGGCTGCTTGCGCTTTGCGAGCTCATGGTCATCGTGGACGTACCAGGGTGCTGCGGGACTGCCGGATGTCCAGAGTCGTGGTGGAGGGTGCGGTGGCGGTGACCTCGCCTGGGATGGTGGTCCAGGCGTTGCCGTTGACCCGGAATTGGGCTTGCCAGTAGACGTGCGCGGTGATGGTCACGGCACCGGCCTGCGCGTAGCTGTGGCCGAACCGCTCGGCGCAGGCGCCGCAGTCCTGGTCGGATCGGTACGGCGTGCCCGGACCCGGGCTCAGCGTGCCGTCGCTGTGGTCACCGAAGTCGAATTCGGTCCGCAGGTAGTTGACCCGCAACTGGACCGGAAAGCCGACTAGGCGGGCCTGGCCGAGATCGAGCTGGGTGCCGGAGGCGATCCAGAACAGCGTTTTGAAATTGACCAGTCCGGTGCCGGTGCTGGGCGAGACCCCGATCGTCGGCGAATGCAGCAACCGGATCACCTCGTCACGCAATGCCGCCGCTGACGGCATCGGATCGGTGGTGCCGGCGCACCATGCCGCGATCGGAACCGGCGGCTGGGTGAGCGCGAACACCGTCATGAACTGGTGGGGCGTCGGATTGCCCGGCACGGCCGGACACGGAAATCCGGTCGGGCCGCATTCCTTGTTCCAGTACGTGTGATCGTCGGTCGAGGTGGCGTAACCGCAGTCGACGACTAGGACTGGGGCACCGCTCACGCCAGGAATGTCAGTCGGCCGGACCGAGCAAGCACCGCTAGCACCGACAAAGCCTGGGCCGTGTAGACCGGCCAGCGAACTTCCAGAGTCGCTTCCACAACCATTCTCTGACGCAACAGCAGGCAGACATAGGAGTAGCTGCGCTAGGGCCCCGATAGCCAGGGCCGAGCACAGGATCCATCTAGATCGAATCATGAAAGGCCCGCAAAATATGTGACTTGCTGGCCGCCGTTTTGCCACTTTGTGCATAGTTTCCAAGCGAGATTCAAATGTGCGCCTTCTCCATCAAAGATCTTCCCAGTGAGGTCCACGACCGACTCCGAGGTGATATCCGTGGTAATAGACGAGCAATTGTCGGCAGCAGCTGTAATCTGAGCGATCGAACTAGAACTGACAGATCTGATGGTTAGACGACCGCCTACGTACCAGTGATGTTGCGCGGCCGTCTTGGTGATGCCGGTGGCGATGCCGCTACACAAGCCACAGGAACTGGCGTAGTAGTGCTTCATGTACGAGGGGTTCGTGGTGGCATAGGCCCAGTCCAGCGTGCGCATGAAGAATTCTGCGAAGGCGTTGGCGCCGGCCTGGCTCTTGACCTTGGCCGCGATCGGGTATAGCGGCGGTTTCTCACCCGGTTTGACGTTGTGGCCAGTGAGCGGGACGTCCGCCGGGTAGGGGCTGCTCGGCGGTGCGCTGGATGAGACCGGCGGGCTTGAGGACCCGGTCGGGGTGGAGTTCACGGCGGTGGACAGGTTGGGAACGGGATCGCTGCCACCGGTGCACGCGACCGAAGCCATCAGCACAGCGATGAGCGCAAACCTGATCAAACCCGCCCGTCCATACATGGATCCCATCATGCCCGAATCTTCCCGGTCGTACCCGCGGTGGCCGAGGTCTGTGGATAACCGGGGCTATGCGGCTGACAAACCCACGGTCCCCAGGCAGGGCGGCAGGGTAGGCGGTTGCCCGCCTGCTGTCCTGTGAGGTGACCGTTGGTCTAGTCGGTCAGGTTGGATCGGACCTTGCGTGGTGGTCGCCATCCGTCGGCGACGTCGGCGGTCTGCGCCAGGTGCGCGACGAGGTTGCGAATGGTCGATGCCGGGATGGAGCAGCGGAAGGGTTCGCCGTTGCCGTTGTCGCGCGGCACGAACTCGAACGCTAGCCGGTCCTCATCATCGGCCCACCGGGTTTGCCCGTGGCGGAAAGGGCGAACCAGATACGCGGACAGGTATCCGGGCGGGCCGTTCAGCCCGGCGCGCGCGTCCTCGAACCATCCTTCGAACCAACCGCCGTAGGACCGGCACTCAGTGACATGGTGGTTCAGCGAGGGGTAGCTGTCCGGCTGGTGCTGCGGGTGTCCGGCTCGGTCGTTGCACCAGGGCTGGCCGTAGTCGAACAGGTAGACCACCTGATCGGGCCGCACGGGCCGCCACGGCCTCTCGGGCGTGGGTGCCCAGCCATTCGACGGGTCGTTGCTAGATTCGTTCATGGGTCGTTTCCAATCTGAGGTTGGTTGCGATCAAGGCCCTGGTCGGTGTTTGCGCACCGGCCGGGGCCGCTAGGTACAGCGGTCTGGCCTTCCTCCTCTCAGCTACTCGGACGCGACACTAGATCCGCCCTACGACACTTCACTGTTGCCCGAGGGGAGATAAGCGGCGCGGGAGCTTCACAGCCCCACGCCGCTGCCGATATAATCTCTGCGTGCCCCTGGCGGGGTTCGAACCCGCATTCCTCCCCGGAGCCGGGCCCCAAACCCGGTGCGTCTACCAATTCCGCCACAGGGGCTGCGGAGTCCGGCGACCGGCGTTGGCGCGCCATTGGTCGCCGAACTCCCTGTGATAGGCCCCCTGCCGTGCCGTCCAAGCATCTAGGCAGGGGCCGAGTCATGTTGTCATCGAGCCTCCAATTGGCTGTCTTACCAAATCTTGCCCGTCGTTACAGCCTTCGTCAAGTAACGACACGAGCGAATGTCTGCGAATCGTAGACACTGACGTCTTGCGGAAAGTGTGCAACACTGGAAATCCGCAGACGCGCAGACTAGGGAGGCAGCCATGACTGAGCCGGACACCAGCGGCATCGTGGACGAGAGTTGGAGCGAAGGTTCAGACGAAGAGGCCAGCGAGCCAAACGAATCAACTGAGAAGCCCGCTGCTGCTCGACGCGGGAAGTCCACTATTCGCTTTCCCTATATGGACGTTCGCGACGCAACGACCGTAGCGCAAGCCCTCAAGAGCAAGTTCGGATCGTCCTGCACGCTTGACCAGATGGCGGCCGTGCTAGAGCAGAAGCTGAGCGGGGGCGCGTTCCGCACTCGTCTGTCGTCTGCTGCTACGTTCGGCGTAATCGTCAGCAAGTCCGGGCAGATTACCCTGACCGATCTTGGCCACCGAGTCGCTGATGAGCACACTAGGCCAGGAGCGCTCGTAGAGGCTTTCCTACACGTTCCCCTCTACGACAAGATCTACAAGGCGTTCCTGGGGCGTGCATTACCGGGGGACGCTGGGCTTGAGAAGGAGATTGCCGAGTTCGGCGTAGTCGCCAATCAGACCGACCGGGCTCGGCAAGTCTTTACTCGCTCTGCGGACCAAGCTGGCCTATTCTGGAGCGGTAAGGACAAGCTGGTGTTGCCTGCCGCCGCCAACGGAAATCACGGCGGTTCTGGTGCTCCTGGCGACAAGAGCACGTCTGACGGAAACGACGATGGAGGTGGCGAGAAGATGTCCGACGCGCCGCTGCTCAAGGCGCTGTGGGACACCCTGCCCGCCGATAAGAACTTCTCCACCGAGCAGCGCAAGCGGTTCTTCACCGCCTTGGCTTTCAACATTGACTACGTCTACGGGCCGCCGAGCGATGGCGGAACTCTAGACCCAGCCGGTGTCGCAAACCTGTGGGGTAGTGCAGCCTCTCCCAATGCCTGACGACATACCGGCCGACGTGAGCCCGAAGGAGTTCCTGAGGGCCCTACTGCGCATCTCACCAGAGGATGCGGAGAAGGCCCGCGAGGACTCCCCAGCCACCCGGAAACCGAAGGGGCCGGAAGGCCCTACGCACGACTACGGCGAGGATGACTCGGAGTCGTCCTGACAGCCGAAACTGTCAGTGGCCAGGTAGAGAATTGCCCTATGAGCAAACAGGAATTCAGTGTCCCAAAGCTGGCGCTTGAGTTGCGTTCGGAGCTGGATGCCTACCTCATGTTGGAGGACTTGCGGTGGGGTGAGAACGGTCCGGAGTCGTGCCCGAAGTGCGGCGCGGTCGGCCGTCAGTACTTCCTGAACCCGGCCAACGGCGCGTCCCGTAAGACTCGCACCGGCCGGGAGTCCGAGCGGCGCGTCTGGAAGTGCGGTCACTGCCGCAAGCAGTATTCGGTGCTGACCGACACCATCTTTCACGGGACGAAGATCAGCATTCGGACCTGGCTGTTGGTGATTTTCGAGTTCTGCGCGTCGAAGAACTCGGCCAGCGCGTGGGAGGTCAGCCGCAAGTACGAGGTCACGAACGAAACGGCGTGGCACATGCTGCACCGCATCCGTGAGGCGATGAAGTTCGAGCCAGTTGCCGGGCTGTTCGGTGGCGCGGTCCAGGTCGATGAGACGTGGATCGGTGGCAACCCGAAGAACCGGCACGCGAACGACCCGCGCGAGCTGCCACGTAAGTCCGGTGCTACCGACAAGCAGCCGGTGGTGTCGCTGGTGCACTACGAGTCCCGCACCGCGCATGCCCGCGTGGTCGCTGACGTGACCGGCAAGTCGCTGCTGCCAGCCATTGAAGAGATGATGGACACCAAGCGCACCCACCTGCACACCGACTCGGCGCGGGCCTACATGCAGATCGCGGGCCAGTTCGCCGCTCACGAATCGGTGAACCACGAAGCGGGCGAGTACGCGCGCGGCAACGTGTCCACCAACCTCAACGAGGGCTTCCACTCCCAGTTGAAGCGGTCCCTGGACGGCACCCACCACCACGTGTCGGTGGAGCACCTACAGCGCTACCTGGACCAGTTCTCATGGCTCTACACCCACTGCAAGGCCACCGACTCGCAGCGCATGCGGACCCTCCTCGGCAACGTCGAAGGGCGACGGCTCACCTACAAGCCAATGGTCGCAAAGGTGGACTTCTAGTGGATGCCCCACGGACGGGTCAGCGCTGATCGCGCAGGCGGCTCCGAAGTTGGGCGACTTCTTCGGCACTGGCAGGCGGTGAGACCGGCACTCGGCCGACGTCCACGGGCTGGGCCGATGGGACCAGTATGTAGTCGATGATCTCGCCATCCTGGGCCATCGTGGTCGGACCTGGGGTTGTGACAGTCAGGGTCATCGACGGCACCTCCTCATGTGTCAGTCGGTTCTGATGATGATGCCCCATCCCCCGGACGGTGGATAGGTCCAAATTGCTGCTCATATGCGTCCATTGTGACCGCGATGTTGCGAAGCAGGTCGCTTGCCATTGCTATCGGCAGGCGGACGCGCTGTACAACCTCCACGGTAGGAGGGATTCCTGGGCCATCGACGCTGATCAGAAAATCGACCACTAACTCGTGAGCGTTGGCCCCAACCGTCATGCCGTTCGCGTACACCCCCGGTGCTCGCTCGACGGGAAAGCGCATCTGAACTTCCGGTTGGCCAGGCAGTATCGGACCAGTCATGGGCGGAACCATAACCACGTTGACGCGGCCCGCGTGCCGGAACGGCAGAACTTAGGCGATCCATTCAGAGGCACCCAGCGCCCCAACGGATTCGGACCGTGGGTTTGTCAGCCCGCATAGCCCCGGATAACCGCAGCGTTGTGGATAACCCCAGGCAACCGATCTTTCGACACGGGTAACCTCGAAGAGTGAGCGAATTCCTGCCGTTACCAGCCTTCCCGGTGTTCCGACCCCGCCGGCTGCGTCGTACCGCGGCGTTGCGCCGGCTCACCGGCGAGGTGGCGATTCAACCGCGCGACCTGGTGCTGCCGATGTTCGTGGCCGAGGGCGCTACCGAGCCCCGGCCGATCAGTTCGATGCCCGGTGTGGTGCAGCACTCGATGGACTCACTTGCCAAGGCGGCAGTCAGCGCGGTCGAGGCCGGCGTCGGTGGGCTGATGTTGTACGGCGTCCCGGAGTCCAAGGATCCGACCGGCTTGGGAGCCGATGACCCCCGCGGAGTGCTGAACGCCGGCCTGGCCCGGCTGAAGTTCGAGTTGGGCGACGCGACCGTGCTGATGGGCGATCTGTGCCTCGACGAGTTCACCGACCATGGCCACTGCGGTGTGCTGGGGGTGGACGGTTCGGTCGACAACGATGCAACCCTGCAACGCTATGCGGCGATGGCGCTGGCCCAGGCCGAAGCCGGTGCCGACCTGCTCGGCACCAGCGGCATGATGGACGGTCAGGTAGCGGTGGTTCGACGGGCGCTTGACGGCGCCGGCCGGACAGATGTCGGTGTGCTCGCCTACGCGCCCAAGTACGCCTCGGCGTTCTACGGGCCGTTCCGGGAAGCTGTGGATTCTTCGCTGACCGGTGATCGCCTGAGCTACCAGCAAGACCCGGCACGGGGCGTGCGGGAGGCGCTGGCCGAGGTCGCCCTCGACGTGGCCGAGGGTGCCGACCTGGTGATGGTCAAGCCGGCCCTCGCCTACCTGGACATTCTCAGCGCGGTCGCCGCCGCCTCGCCGGTGCCGGTCGCTGCCTACCAGGTGTCGGGCGAGTACTCGATGGTCGAGGCCGCCGCTGAGCGCGGTTGGTTGGATCGCGAGCGGGTCATCATGGAGACCCTGTTGTCGATTCGTCGGGCAGGGGCGTCGCTGATCCTGACCTATTGGGCGCACGAAGCAGCCAGCCTGCTCGGGTGACCGATGGCAGCTAGCCGGCCGAGCTACCGGACCACCTTGCTGCTGTGCGGCTTCGTGGTGCTGGGTTGGATCTGGGACCTGGCGCTGGGTGGCGGCCTGGGGCACTCCTTGGCCTGGCTGGGGGCGCTGATCCTGATCGGCGGTATCAGCGCGCTGGCGGTGCGCGGGGGACGGGTGGCCGCCGACGAAACACCATTCCACAATCCTTCCAGTGGGGCGGCCCAAGGTTTCGGCTCTTTTTCTGTTCCGCCAGA
>JBPCPA010000030.1:0-31518 GCA_050999655.1 Jatrophihabitans sp. | reverse complement strand
GCCTCAGGCAGGCCAGCAGGTCGACCTCGGTGGCGGTCAGGGCGATATCACGCTCGCATGCGTAGACCCGCCGCTGGGTGGGCTCGAGCCGGACCGAGCCGACCTGCAACCCGCTGCTCAGATCTGCCACGCCCTGGGACCGGCGCAGCACCGAGGACACCCGGGCGACCAGTTCACGGGGCGAGAACGGCTTGGTGATGTAGTCATCGGCGCCCAGTTCCAGGCCGACGATCCGGTCCACCTCGTCGTCGCGCGCGGTCACGAACAGCACCGGCGTCCAGTCCTGAGCGGCCCGCAATTGCCGGCAGACCTCGATGCCGTCGGTGCCGGGTAGGCCGATGTCGAGGACCACCGCGGCCGGCTTGTGCGCACGGATCGCCGCCAGGCCCCGCTCGCCGTCCCGCTCGACGTGCACGCCGAAGCCGGCCTTGGCCAGATTCAACCGGATCACCTCGGCGATCGCGGTCTCGTCCTCGATCACCACGATCAGGCCACGCGCGGATAGCTCAGTCGGCACACGCGCACTGTACTGAGCGGACGAGCATTCCGAGGTCACCGAAGTGTCAGGATCAGGTACGAACTGGAACGGGGTTATCCACAGATTCCGCGACCGCCTTCCCGACCCTAGGCGCGACGATGATAATCGATACTGTGAGCGAATCCGATGTCGGCGCGGCTATGACGCGACTGGTCGGCTGCGTGGACGAGGTTCACGAGCTGGCGATGGCTGCCGAGCCGAGCGACGGTCTGCGGGCTATGGTGCGGTCGCTGGAATCCCAGCTGACCCGGCTGCGGCATGCCCAGCTGCTGGCACTGGCCCAGTTGGATTCGCGCAATGTGGTCGGCCAGCTCGGTCTGCGAGGCCTGCCACAGCTGATCCAGGCCGACCTGCGCTGGGACCACCGCGCCGCCCGAGAGCTGGCGCGGGCCGTCGAGCAGTTCGGTCCGCGCCGGGCGTTGACCGGCGCGCCGCTGGCTCCCCAGTACCCGGTCGTGGCCGAGGCGCTGGCCGACGGCGCCATCGGCCTGCCACATGCGCAGGCGATCACCAGCGCTCTCGCCGCGCTGCCTGCCGAGGTTCGGGCTGTGGAGGGCGATGAGGTGGCAACGACACTGGTGTCGTTGGCGAGAACCAGCGACCCGATCTCGGTGCGCACTCTGGCCCGGCGCATCGCTGCGCACCTGGACCCGGACGGTCCGGCCCCGGCCGAGTCGGATCGACGGCAGCAGGCGCGTCGGGCACTGCATCTCAACCGTTTCTTCGACTCTGCCGGGCACCTGAGCGGCATGCTGACCCCGGCGTGCCTGGCAATCTGGGAAACCATCCTGACGCCATTGGCGCTACGTCCGGCCGGCGACGCGCTCGGTACCGATGGCCGCAGCCACGCTCAGCGAATGCACGATGCCTTCGAAGAGGCCGGCCGATTGCTGCTGACATCAGCCACCCTGCCCCGAGCAGGCCGGCGCGCCGACCACGCTGGTGATCACCATTGGCTTGACCGATCTCGAACAGCGCATCGGTGCCGCCACCACCCACCACGGGGGCACCCTGACCGTCGGCGAGGCGTTGCGCATCGCCGCCGACGGGCAGCTGATTCCGACCGTGCTCGGCGATGCCGGCGGAGTTCTCAGCTACGGCCGAACCAGGCGGCTGGCCAGTGCGGGGCAGCGCAAGGCCCTGTTCGCCCGGGACCGCGGTTGTACCTTTCCCGACTGCACGGCGCCGGCGGCCCGTTCACAGATCCACCACGCCACCGACTGGGCTCACGGCGGCCACACCAATCTCGACAACCTGGCCATCGCCTGCGGCTACCACAACAACGAAGCACCCCGGCAGGGCTGGCAGACCGTGATGATCCACGGCGTCCCGCACTGGCTGCCGCCCGCCTGGCGCGACCCGCAACGCGGGCCGCTGCGCAACCACCACCATCATCCCGAGTTGGTGCTCAGGCGATGACCGGGGTCGAGCTAGCTGCGCTCGCAGATCACCAGCGGAATCTGGCGCTCGGTCTTGGCCTGGTAATCGGCGTAGTTCGGAAAGATCTCCACCATCTGTTGCCACAGCTCGGGTTTCTCCTCGGCGCTCGCCGTCCGGGCGGTGGCAGCGAACTTGTCCGACCCGACCTGCAACTCGACCTGCGGGTTGGCGACCAGGTTCAGGTACCACAGCGGATGCTTGTCCGCGCCACCCTGCGAGGCGACCAGCAGATAAGAGGAGTTGTGCTCGCCGTAGATCAGCGCGGTCCGCCGCAGCTTGCCGCTCGTGCGGCCGGTGGTGGTCAACAACAGTGAGGCCACCCCGTTCCAATAGTGGCCGTCCGCGCCGTCGGTCTCGACATAGCGATCGATGTGCTCGGCGACCCACTTGGTGGGGCTGTCATGTACTTCGGTCATGCCCCCACCGTAGCCAGGGCGTCAGGGCAGCGCGGTGAAGAAGTTCTTGGCCAGCACCACCGCGCCGGTGCTGGACTGCTCGCCGCCGTAGATGAACACCGACACGGCGAGGTCGCCGCGGGTGCCGGCGAACCACGAATGGCTCTTGGGCGGAACGTCGGTACCGAACTCGGCGGTGCCGGTCTTGCCGCGGATCTGGCCGGGCAGCCCGTTCAGAGAGAGGTAGGCCGTGGCGCCGGGCATCGCCACCGTGGCCCGCAACAGGACGTTCATGTTGGCGGTCACCGATGCCGGCCGCGCAGATTGCGCGCTGGCCTGCTGACCGACGAGCAGTGACGGCGGGACGGGCTTGCCGGTGGCCGAGGCGCCGGCGATCTCGGCCATCAGCAGCGGGCTGACCAGCACCTTGCCCTGGCCGATCGCCTCGGCGGCCTTCTCGGTTCCGGTCGCGGTGGCCGGCATCGAGCCGGAGAACGAATCCACCGGCAGGTTCCATTTCGCGCCCAGGCCCAGTTGCTGTGCGGCCCGGTACATCGTGCCGTCCGGCAGCGCGTCAGCCACCGCGATCGCCGTGGTGTTGCACGAGTAGCCGAAAGCGGCGCTGTAGGCGATGGTGCCGTGGTGGAACTTGCTCTCGTTCTCAAACGTCCGCCCGTCCACGGTGACGGTCGGTGGGCAGGCGGCGGTGCTGGCAGCGCTCAGTGCTGGGTCGTGCTCGAAAACCGCGGTATAGGTGACCATCTTGAAGGTGGAGCCGGCCGGATACTGCCCGCTCAGGGCGATGTCGTCGGTGGCGGCCGCGGAGTTGGCCACCGCCAGGATCTTGCCGGTGGACGGCTGGGTCACCACCACCGAGGCAGGTAACGCGACCGAGGCGAGCACCGAGTCGGCCGCCTCCTGGGTCCTGGTGTCCAGGGTTAGCTGGACCGGCTTGCCGGGCGCCGGTTCGGTCACCGTTGCCAGCTCCGCCCCCAACGTCGTGTCGCCATCGGTCATGTCGCCATCGGTCGTGTCGCCATCGGTCGCCTCGCTGTCGGCCGCTGCATAGACGGCCACGCCGGGGGTACCCGCCAGCTGGCTGTC
Organism: Jatrophihabitans sp.; assembly: GCA_050999655.1. GTDB lineage: Bacteria > Actinomycetota > Actinomycetes > Mycobacteriales > Jatrophihabitantaceae > Jatrophihabitans_A. Next base: position 28,041 of record JBPCPA010000030.1, on the reverse strand, counting down.
CAGCGACTGCTGAAGGCCCGACAGCCCGACCTGATCGCCCTCGACGATCCGGCCATGGGAGTTGTCGATGAGTTCCTTGGTGGCCGGGCCGACACTGCCCAGCAGTTGCCGCGCAAAGCCCGAGGCGGGCGGCAGCAACAACGTGTCGGTGGGGAACTGGGTGCCCTTGAGGTTGTAGATCAGCGGCTTGATCTGGGCGTACACCGAGCGGCGAAGGGTGATGATCGGCACGAACTGGTTCTTGCCGGCTGCCGTGACGGCGCGGATGATCTCGGCCGCGGTGGTCTGCAACTGCGCCACGGCGGCCAGCGCCGCCGCCAGCCCCGGCAGGTCGACGACGGTGCCGGTGTCGATGCCAACGGTGACCACCGGGGTCGGGCTGAACAGCGGCGTGCCGTGATCGTCGGTGATCGCGGCGCGGGTCGGCTGGGTTCGTTTGAGGATCAGGTGCGAAGCGGCCGGCAACTGCGGCTGGATGTCCTTGACGCTCCAGCTGACCTGCCAGCCGCCGGCCTGCTTGAGCATCGGCAACGTCCCGCTGTACTTCCACGGGGTTGCGATGCCCGGCAGGGTCCAGGACGCCTCGTAGCTGGCGGTGGCAGAGCCGGCCTGCCGATCGGTCAGGCCGGTCACCGTCAGCGTGCCGTGCGCGCCGGTGCCCAGACCGGTCAGGCTCTTACCGATCGCCGCCGTCGCCGCCGCGACGTCGGTGGTCCTGGCTGCCGCAGCCACGCCATCAGCAGCGCCGAGCGCGTCCAGATATGCCTGCGCAGCCAGCTGTTCCGGCGGCGTCTTCCTGGCATGCCCGCAGCCGCTGAGCACTGCGCATACCAGCACGAGCAATGTGCACAGCACGGGCATCCGGGACGAGCGGGGTCGGCGCATGGCCCCGATCTAACCAAGTGGATCTGTGTGCGGATCGGCACACCCGCGTAACTATCTGGTACCGGCAGTATCGGATACTCTGGGGCGGTGAGGCCATCACGCAAGACCGACGGACGATCCGCCCGCTGGGATGCCCACCGCTCGGCCCGGCGCGCCGAGCTGGTGGGACTGACCGTGGCCTGCGTCGAACAGCACGGCGCCTCGGTAGGCATGGACCAGATCGCGGTCTTCGCCGGCACCTCCAAAGCGGTGTTCTACCGGCACTTTGCCGACAAGGCCGATCTCTACCGCGCGGTCGGCCAGCGGCTGGCCGCCGGGCTGGGCGATCAACTCAGCGCCAAGATCGCCCAGCAACAGGATCCACGAGCGACGGTGGCCGCTGGCATCGACGGCTACCTGGCCGGGCTGGACAGGAATCCCGAGCTGTACCGGTTCGTAATGCGCAACCCGGTCCTCGAGCGTGCCGGTGGAGATCCGGTCGGTGACTACACCGGTCTGATCGCCGCCCGGCTCGATGAGCTGATCGCCCGGCTGCCGGGCCCGGTCACCGATCCGGCGCTGCGCCGGCCGTGGGGTATCGCGATCGTCGGCCTGGTCAAGGCGGCTGGTGAGTGGTGGCTCGACCATCCGGAGTCGATGACCCGAAGCCAGCTCGCCGAGAGTTTGACCACCCTGCTGTGGGGTGGTTCCGGTGGCCTGCAGGAGGCACTGCACCACCAGCAAGCACCGGACGCACCAGCACCGGACGCACCAGCACTGGGTCGTCCGGACCGTTACGTCCACGAGGGAGACCGCCGATGAGCTCGATCCAAGCGCTGTCGGACGGCGCGCGACAGGAACTGCGCCGGCACCTGGACGGCCGGTGGGCCGAGCAACGTGAGGTCGCCCGCAAGCTCAGCGACCGGCCGCTGTTCCGTCCGGTGGTCGGCGCGAGCGTGGCCGAGCAACGGGCCCGCGCTCTGGAGCAGCTCAAGACCCTCAGCGCCGAGGGCCTGACCGGGCTGGGCTTTCCGGTCGAGTACGGCGGCGCCGGCGATCTCGGCGCGTCCATCGTCGCCTTCGAGATGCTGGCGATGGGTGACCTCTCGCTGATGGTCAAGGTCGGCGTGCAGTTCGGCCTGTTCGGCGGCGCGGTGTTGCATCTGGGTAATCCCGGCCATCACGAGCGCTATCTGGCCGACATCTGCGCGGGCCGGCTGCTGGGTTGCTTCGCGATGACCGAGCACGGCCACGGCTCGGACGTGGCGGCGCTGCGCACCACCGCCAGCTACGACCCGGCCACCGACGAGTTCGTGCTGGACACCCCCGACGACGATGCCCGCAAGGAGTACATCGGCAACGCAGCCCAGGACGGCCGGCTGGCCGCGGTATTCGCCCAACTGATGACCGGCGACCAGAGCAACGGCGTGCACGCGTTTCTGGTGCCGATCCGCGACCCGGCTGGCAACCCGATGCCGGGGGTGCGGATTGCCGACTGCGGCCCGAAGGCCGGCCTGAACGGGGTCGACAACGGCCAGCTGTGGTTCAGCGGGGTGCGGATCCCGCGCACCGAGTTGCTCGATCGGTACGGCTCGGTGACCGCCGACGGCAGCTACCACACCCCGATCGAGAACCAGACCAAGCGGTTCTTCACCATGCTCGGCACCCTGATCCAGGGCCGGGTGAGCGTGGCCGGTGGTGCGGGTAGCGCAACCAAGGTCGCGCTGCACATCGCGCTGGGCTATGCCGAGCGACGCACCCAGTTCGTCGACCCGGGCCGGGACGGCGAGGTGGCGTTGGCCGATTACCTGGCCCACCAGCGCCAGCTGCTGCCGGCGCTGGCCCGCAGCTACGCCCTGCACTTCGCCCAGGCAGAGCTGGTGCAGACCCTGCACGAGGTGTTCAACACCACCGACCGGGCCAGTGCCGAAGCCAGCGCCGACAGCAATTCCGGCAGCAATCTCAACAGCAGCGCCGCCGAGAAGACCGCCGCCGATCAGCAGGTGGACGGGCGTCGCCGCGAGCTCGAGGCCCGGGCCGCCGGCATCAAGGCCGCCGCGACCTGGCACGCCACCCGGACCGTCCAGACCTGCCGGGAGGCGTGCGGCGGGGCCGGTTACCTCAGCGAGAACCGGCTGCCCGACCTGAAGGCCGACACCGACGTGTTCACCACCTTCGAGGGCGACAACACCGTCCTGCTGCAACTGGTGGCCAAGGAGCTGTTGACCAGTTACCGCGACCACTTCGGCGAGCTGGACGTGCTCGGCACCATTCGGTTCGTGGCCGGCCAGGCGGTCGGGACGGTGCTGGAACGCACTGCCGCGCGGCCGCTGATCGCCAGGTTGCTGGCCGCCGCAGGCCGCGACGAGGACGCCGAATGGTCGGATCGGGGTTGGCAGTTGTCGCTGTTCGACTTTCGGGAACGGCATCTGCTGGACGGCCTGGCCCGCCGGCTACGCAAGGCCGCGGCCGCCGAGGACCCGTTCGCGGTGTTCAACTCCTGCCAGGATCATCTGCTGGCCACCGCCCAGGCGCACGTGGATCGGATCCTGCTCGAAGCCTTCGTCGCGGGGATCGACAGCTGCCCGGATCCGGCCGGGGCCGCATTGCTTGGCGCGCTGTGTGATCTGTACGCGCTGAGCACCATCGAGGCCGAGCGTGCCTGGTTCATCGAGCACGGCCGGCTGTCGGCGCAGCGCACCAAGCTGCTGGCCGGCGAGGTGAATGAGCTGTGCAGGGTGCTACGCCCGCACGCGCTCAGCCTGGTCGAGGCCTTCGGGGTGCCCGAGGCGATGCGGGACGTCCCGCTGCTGAGGTCCTGAGCAGGCCCGCCGGTCGCACTCGCCGGTCGCACTCGCCGGTCGCACTCCCCAGTCGCACTCCCCAGTCGCACTACGGTGGGTCGGTGACCTCCCTCGGCGGCGTGGCGGCGGTGGCGGCTGCCGGCTTGGCGGCCGGCACCCTCAACACCGTCGTCGGCTCGGGCACCCTGGTCACCTTTCCGGTACTGCTGTCCCTCGGCGTCCCGCCGGTGACCGCCAATGTCAGCAACACCATCGGCTTGGTGCCCGGCGGGGTAAGCGGCGCGTACGGCTATCGCCGCGAGCTGGCCGGCCAGCGTGACCGGCTGCTGCGGTTGGGCCTGGCCTCGCTGATCGGCGGCGTCATCGGGGCGTCCTTGCTGCTGGTGCTGCCGGCCGGGGTGTTCAAGGCGGTGGTGCCGGTCCTGATCGTGCTGGCGCTGGTGCTGGTGGTGGCCCAGCCCCGGTTGTCGCGCCGCTTCGTCGGCAGCGAGCGCGCCGGTGTCGATGCACCCAGCACCGGCCGGCATCCGACACTGCTGTGGATCCTGGTGCTGCTGACCGGGGTGTACGGCGGCTACTTCGGCGCTGCCCAGGGAGTGCTGTTGCTGGCGGCGATGGGCGCGCTGCTGGACAGCAACCTGCAACGGGTCAACGCGCTGAAGAACGTGCTGGCGCTGCTGGTCAACCTGGTGGCCGGCCTGCTGTTCATCGTGCTGGCCCAGCCGAACTGGACCTACGTGGCGATCATCGCGGTGACCTCGGCCGTCGGCGGCCAACTCGGTGCACTGGTCGGCCGGCGGCTGTCGCCGGTGGTGCTGCGCTGGCTGATCGTGGTCGTCGGCGTGGCCGCGCTGGTCAAGTTCCTCCTGTTCTGATCACGCCTTCTTCTCATCACCGCTACCGCCGGTGAGCGGAGCCAGCTGATCGAGGATCGCGGCCAGGCCGGTGGCCAGCGGCTCCGTCGAGTCGATGCTCAGCGCCTGCGGCCAGGGTGCGAACAGTTCCCGCCGCCGGCTGACGTCAGCCCAGTCACCGCCCTGGTGCCAGCCCGGAATGCCCCGCTCGCGACCGGCCAGCCGGGCACGGTGGATCGTCTGATCCGGGCAGTGGACGACGACCGCGGTGAACCGCGCGCCGGCCGCCGTGGCCAGGCTCTGCCATCGCCGCCGCACCACGGGGTCCTCGGTGGGCGCGTCCAGGATGGCCGACTGGCCGAGCTGCAACTGGCGCACCGCCAGCGTCGTCAGCTGCTCGTAGCCGATCTCCAGCATCTGGTCGGCGTGCCGGCCACCGAACGGGGTCAGCGCGCCCAGCAGCCAGTCCAGGGCGAACACCGGCATGCCCAACTCCACGCCGAGCGCGTCAGCAAGGGTGCTCTTGCCGCTGCCGGGCAGCCCGGCGAAGGCGATCAGCCGGGCCCCGGAGCCGGGCAGTGACTGGCCGGTGAAGTCCATCGGCAACCGCGGGGTCAGGCCGTCCGGCACCATCGCCTGCAGCGAGGTTCGGATTATCCGATAAGGCGGAACCGGCTCGACCGTGCAGCTCAGCACGCTGCGCCCGCCAGCGCGGGGCCGCAGCGTCGCCCGGGCCGCGTGCTCGCCGATGTCGAGGCCGGTGACCGTCACCGGTGCGAAGTCCAGCGCGCGCCGCCGGGTCAACTCGGCGTAGTCGATGGGTGCGATCGCGTTCAGAAAGCCGGCGTCCAGCGCGTGCTCGACCTCGGCGTCCCACCCCGGCATGCCGGCCTGGCCGGCCAAGCCGGCCAGCAACCACTCCAGCCGGACCAGCGCCGGGGTACGCCGGACTCCGGACAGGCGGAAGGGCATCGGTTGCTGCTAGGCGGGTTCCGGCTCGGGCTCGGGCACCGCCGCCGGACGCCCCATCGACTGCTGCAGGATCTGGGCCACGTCCAACACCTGGACGTGCTCGGCGGCCGAGCCGTCGGCCTTCTTGGCGGTCACCGCGCCCGACAGCATCACCATGCAGAACGGGCAGGCGGTCGAGATCAGGTCCGGGTTCAGGCCGAGCGCCTCCTCGGTGCGCTCGACGTTGATCCGCTTGCCGATCTTCTCCTCCATCCAGAAGCGCGCGCCGCCGGCCCCGCAGCAGAAACCGCGATCCTTGCAGCGGTGCATCTCTTGGGACTTCAAGGCGGGAATCGCGCCCAGCACCTCGCGCGGCGGGGTGTAGACCTTGTTGTGCCGACCCAGGTAGCACGGGTCGTGATAGGTGACTTTCTTGTCCACCGGCTCGACCGGGGTCAGCCGGCCCTCGGCCACCAGCGTGCCCAGCAATTGGGTGTGGTGCACCACCTGGTACTCGCCGCCGAGTTGCGGGTACTCGTTGGAGATGGTGTTGAAGCAGTGCGGGCAGGTCGCCACGATCTTCAGCGGCCGGCCGTCCGGGGTGATCGAGTTCAGTTTCTCGACGTTCTCAGCACCCAGGGTCTGGAACACGAACTCGTTGCCCAGCCGGCGTGCCGAATCACCGGTGCAGGTTTCGTTGGCGCCCAGGATCGCGAACTCCACGCCGGCCACATTCAGCAGTTCGGCGAAGGCCCTGGTGACCTTCTTGGACCGGTCCTCCAGCGCGCCGGCGCAGCCGACCCAGAACAGGTATTCCACGTCCTCGGGCAACGGCTGGCCAGGTGAGACCCGCCGGACGTCGAAGCCCAGACCTTGCGTCCAGTCCTCACGATTCTTGGCCGGCAGGCCCCACGGGTTGCCCTTGTTCTCCAGGTTGCGCAGCATGGTGCCGGCCTCGGACGGGAACGAGGACTCGATCAGCACCTGGTAGCGGCGCATGTCGACGATGTGGTCGATGTGCTCGATATCCACCGGGCACTGCTCGACGCACGCGCCGCAGGTGGTGCAGGACCACAGTACGTCCGGGTCGATCACCCCGAACGAAGCCGCGTCGCCCACCAGCGGCCGCGGGTACTGGGCGGCGTTGGTGCCACTCACCCGGCCGAAGCCCGACTCCGGCACCCCGTGCGGGTGGGCTTGGCCGTCCGCGCCGGCCTCCCCGGTGTCGCCCGCGGTGGCGGCGCCACCGTCCGGGACGGCCTTTCCCCCGATCAGGTAAGGGGCTTTGGCGAACATGTGGTCGCGCAGGTCCATGATCAGCAGCTTCGGCGACAACGGCTTGCCGGTGTTCCAGGCCGGGCACTGGGACTGGCAGCGGCCGCACTCGGTGCAGGTCGCGAAGTCCAGGTAGCCCTTCCAGGTGAAGTCCTCGATCTTCCCCTTTCCGAAGACGGTGTCCTCGGACAGGCTCTCCACGTCCATGAAGTCGATGACCTTGCCGGTCGCGTCGGTCGCCGGCAGCAGCGGGCCGAGCGCCTTGGGTAGCCGCTTGAAGTAGACGTTGATCGGCGCGGTCGCGATGTGCAGGTGCTTGGAGTAGGTGACGATGATCAGGAACGCCAGCACCACCGCGACCTGCGCGAGCAGGAACACCGTTGCCAGTCCGGTGTTGTAGGCACCGCTGCCGAGTGCCTTGGCCACCAGGTAGGAGGCGAAGGGCCACTTCGAGTGTCCGTACGGGAACTGACCGGCGTTCAGCTGGGCGCCGCGCAGCAGCAACAGCGTCACGATGACCAGCGTGATCATGCCGAGGATCACCCAGGCCGGCCCGGTATGCGAGCCGTAGAAGCGCGAATCGCGTTTCTTACGCTCGGGCGCGTTGCGCAACCGAAGCACCGCGAAGGTGGCCAGGCCGAGCAGCACCGCGACCGCCATCAGGTCCTCGACGAAGCCAAGTGCCCGCCAGGTGCCGACCAGCGGGATGTGAAAGTCCCGGTTGATCAGCAGCGCGCCGTAGGCCTCGAGAATCGTCAGGTTGAGGATCACGAAGCCCCAGAACGTGAGGAAGTGCGCCAGCCCGGGCACCGACCACTTCAGCAGCCGGCGCTGGCCGAGCACCTCGCTGGCGTCGTTGGCCACCCGCACACCGGCGCCCTTGCCCCGGCCCGGGGCGGCCGAGCCGGAGCGGATCAGTTTCACCAGCCACAACACCCGGCGTCCCGCGATGGCCACGGTCGCCAGCGTCATGAGCAGGGTCAGGATGATGCGCAGTGCCACTGCTACCTCCAGCGTCAGCGAACTCCGGCGATGACTGGCGCAAGAATACGCATCGTTACCGATGGGTAACCAAGCGAGCGGACGCCGAATTCGTCACAGGTTAGGCCGGAGGGTAGGACCGGCCGTCGCACCGGGCCGCGCCAGTGACTACTTGTCGGCGCGGATATCGCCGGTGATGTCCTTGTTCTCGTCGAAGAGCAGGCAGTGCGACGTGTGATTGCCCAGCGACCACTTGATGCTGGACGGGTACAGTGCCGCCAGGTTCAGGTTGCGGCTACCGGAGCCGAGGAACTTCAACGCCAGCGGCTGGCAGCGATCCAGGGACTGCTGCAACAGGGTGCTGGCGCCCGGGTAGGACGTGCCCGGCACCGTGACGTCGGCGTAGGCCTGGGCGTTGTGCGGCTGGCTGCACGGCACCACCGGCAGGCTGGTGATGTTGCCGGTGGTCTTCGGCAGCTTGATGCAGTCGCCGATCCGCACGTTGTACGGCGAGATGTCGCCCGACCTGGTCACGGTGCCGTCGGCCGACCGGCTGGTGTCGCGGTTGTTGGCATGGCTCACCAGCGCGATCAGCCCGATGATCCAGGCCACCGACAGAACCAGTCCGGTGACCGCCATCCAACGGCCACGCCGGCGGTGGTTGCGGGTGCGGACCAGGCCGGCGATGCCGAACCCGATGGCCAGCGGGATACCGGAGATCACGCCGAAGACCAGGGCTGCGATCGAGATGCCATCGACCGGCGGCTTGCCCGGCGCCGGGTAGGGATAGGCGCCGTACGGGACGGCCGGACTGCCATAGCCCTGTTGGTAACCGGCCTGCTGGTATCCGGGTTGCTGGTATCCGGCTTGCTGGTAACCGGGCGGCGGGTAACCCGGCTGGGGCGGATACTGCTGAGCCGGGTACTCCTGAGCCGGGTACTCCTGGGATGGTGGCGCCGGGTACTGCTGAGCCGGGTACTGCTGGGACGGGGGCGCCGGGTACTGCTCGGTCGCGTCGGTCTGTTGCTGAGCGTCCCAGTCCGACCAGGACACCGAACTCGGCTGCCGTTGCCAACCGGAGTCAGCAGCCGGACCAGCCGGGGCAGCTGGAGCAGGCGGGTCGGGCGGTGGCGGGTTACTGGTCACTGTTCCTCGTTCTCGCTGCCGCGCGTGGCCGGCCGCTGCTTGCCGGCTGATGAGACCCATCCTGTTGCTGGAGGCCCGATCCGAGCTGTCACGGTATCAAACAGCTTCTTTACCCGCTGTCCACTCGAGCCGGATGTGGCGGCCGTGATCGCGGGCACGGCCGCTGGTGAAGTACCCGATACTATGAGTATCGTCTACATCATGGAAGCAACCGAACGCGCCGGAGCGGGTGGGCGCGACGCCATCGGCCTGAGCCTGGCGGTGCTGAACCGGCTGGCCCGGGTCCGGGCGCTGGACCGACTGGGCCTGCGGGTGCCGGTGCAGCGCACCGTGTTCCAGGCGACCAGGACCGGGTTCCGGACGCTGGGCGCGGTCAGCCGGACGTTCCAGGCCGCCCGCCCGCAGTCCAGTCCGCACCGGCCGGCGGCATCCGGCGGGCGGGCGGTATTCGACCTGACGCCCACCGAGGAGCAGCAGCTGATCCGGCAGGCGGCCGGCGAGTTCGCTGCCGAGCAGTTGCGACCGGCCGCGGCGGTGGCCGATACCGAGTGCGGCGCGCCGGCCGATTTGCTGGCCAGGGCGTCGGCCGAGCTGGGCATCAGCTACGTCGGCATCCCGGAGAGCCTGGGTGGCGCCGGCACCGAGCGGTCGGTGGTGACCGGCGTGCTGATCGCCGAGGCGCTGGCGCACGGCGACCTCGGCCTGGCGCTTGCGGTGCTCGCCCCGGCCGCGGTCAGCAACGCGCTGGTGCTCTGGGGCGATGAGCAACAGCAGGCCCAGTACCTGCCGGCCTTTCTGGCCGATGACGCGCCGGCCGCCGCGCTGGCGGTGCTGGAACCGCAACCGCTGTTCGACCCGTTCGCGTTGCGCACCACCGCACGGCCGCTCGCCGGCGGTGGCTACCGTCTGGACGGGACGAAGTCGCTGGTGCCGGGCGCGGCCCGGGCCGAGCTGTTCGTGATCGCCGCGGACCTGCAGGACGCCGGCCCGGCACTGTTCCTGGTCGAGGCCGACTCGGCCGGCCTGATCGTCGAGGCCGAGCCTGCCATGGGGCTGCGGTCGGCCGGCATGGGACGGCTGGTGCTCGGCGGGGTCACGGTGGCCGGCTCGGCACTGCTGGCCGGTGACCCGGCGGCTGGTGACCCGGCGGCCGGCGACCCGGCGGCGGGCCGGGCCGCGGCCTATGCCGACTGCATCCGGCTCAGCAGGCTGGCCTGGGCGGCACTGGCCGTCGGGACCGCGCAGGCCGTGCTCGACTACGTGATCCCCTACGTCAACTCCCGCGAGGCCTTCGGCGAGCCGATCAGCAACCGGCAGTCGGTGGCCTTCATGGTGGCCGATATCGGCATCGAGCTTGAGGGGATGCGGCTGACCACCCTGCGCGCGGCCAGCCGGGCCGAGCAGGGGCATAGCTTCGCCCGCGAAGCCATGCTGGCCCGCACCCTGACGAGCGAGTACGGCATGCAGATCGGCAGCGCCGGCGTGCAGTTGCTGGGCGGGCACGGGTTCGTCAAGGAACACCCGGTCGAGCGCTGGTACCGCGATCTGCGCGCGGCCGGCCTGATGGAAGGCGCGGTGCTGATCTGATGAGCGAGCAGAGACGAGTGAGCATCGAGCGAGGCACGAGCGAGGCGCGGAGCGAGTCGGCAGATCGCAGCAAGGAACTAGTAGCGTGATCAATCTGGAGGTGCCGGCCAAGTTCCGGACGCTGATCAACCAGTCCCACCAGGTCGCGGTGGAGGTGTTGCGGGCCAACTCCCGCAAGTACGACCTCGCCGAGCACGAGTACCCCACCGAGCTGGACATGCTGGCCGCCCTGGTGGACGGGCTGAACGCCTCGGGCTCGGCCGGCACCGGTGCCGGTGGCGTCCGGCGCACCGAGGCCGGCCAGACCGACAGTGGCACCCGCAACGGCACCAACCTGTCCACCGTGCTGTCGGTGCTCGAGGCGTCCTGGGGCGATGTGGCGCTGGTGCTCTCGATGCCCCGGCAGGGCCTGGGCAACGCCGCGATCGCCTCGGTGGCCGATGACGAGCAGCAGCAGCGCTTCGCCGGCGTCTGGGCGGCGATGGCGATCACCGAGCGGGGCTGCGGTTCGGACTCAGCCGCGATCCGCACCACCGCGGTCCGCGACGGCGCGGATTACCTCATCAACGGCGAGAAGATCTATGTCACCGCCGGCCAACGGGGGGACGCGGTGGTGGTGTGGGCCACGCTGGACGCCAGCCTGGGCCGGGCCGCGATCAAGTCCTTCGTGGTTGAAAAGGGCACGCCCGGCATGGTGGTCGAGCGGCTGGAGCGCAAGCTCGGCATCAGGGCGTCCGACACCGCCACCATCCGGTTCACCGACTGCCGGGTGCCGGCAGCCAACCTGCTCGGCTCGGCCGACGTCCAGCTCGAGCAGGGCTTTGCCGGTGCCATGCAGACTTTCGACAACACCCGCCCGCTGGTCGCGGCGATGGCGCTCGGGGTGGCCCGGGCCGCGCTGGACGAGACCCGCCAGATCCTGGCCGGGGCCGGCGTCGAGATCGACTACGACCGGCCGGCGCTCACCCAGTCCGCCGCCGCTGCCACCTTCCTGCAGCTGGAGGCCGACTGGGAAGCCGGCTACCTGATCACCCTGGAAGCGGCCTGGCTGGCCGACAACAACAAGCCGAACTCGCTGCATGCCTCGATGGCCAAGGCGAAGGCCGGCCGCTGCGGCACCACGATCACCCTGCGCTGCGTCCAGCTGGCCGGCGCGCTGGGCTACTCCGAGCGCGGGCTGTTGGAGAAGTGGGCCCGCGATTCCAAGATCCTGGACATCTTCGAGGGCACCCAGCAGATCCAGCAGCTGATCGTGGCCCGCCGGTTGCTGGGCAAGTCCTCTGCCGAGCTGAAGTAGTCAGCAACGGCTGTCGCACGGTTCCTGAGAATCGATCGGCAGGTACGTGTCGTCCTGTATCAGATCACCGGTAAGCATCGTGGGGTAGTTGGTGGGATCGGGCTTTGCCAGCCACTGTTGGACTGAGAGCACCGCGCCGGTGCCCGGATCAAGCACGATGCCGGTGGTGAGGCTGCCTCCGGTCGCGCAGTAGGCGGTGCCGTGGCGAGCGGCCAGGTCCGTTCTCTGACCACAGTCGTGCACGCCGGGCACCTCGAAGGCCGCTTGCCACAACGCGGCACGGCTATCAGGCGATAGCGGTGCGGCGGCAAGCAGCACGCCTGTCTCACGCAGCACGCTGGCCGAACTGGGCGGGCCCAATGCCGCGAGGTGACCCCCGATCACGGACCGGATCTTGACCGGGTCGGTGCCCAACCCGTGCGCACCCTGATAGGTCAGCGACGATCCCTGGTCCAGGAAGCTGTACTCGCCCGGCCGGTAACGCACCACCTGAGACACCGGTGCCCGACCGGTTGCCGCCTGCGAACCGTCAATCCAGTGTCGCTGGCTCACCGCGTTGACCGCGGTCGCCGGCTGCGATTCCGCCGTGCGGTAGCTGCCGGCCGACGCCGAGTCGATCTGCACTTCAGAACTCGACAATCGACGCAGCGCGAACGTCCGAGCGGGAACTGAGACGTACACGATCAGATGCAGTTGCAGCAGGCGGTAGGCGACCGGTTGATCTGTCGACGCCGCCCAACGCGAACTGTGGCTCGACGCGATCAACGCTGCCAGCACCGGGTTGCGCTGCCCCCCGGCGTGGCTCGGAGGCGAGGCAGAGCATCCGGTGCCTAGCACGACGGCGGCCAGTACCACGGCGGCCAGCGCCAGGGCGGCGACCGATCGCTGGGCCGGAGCGATCAGCAAGTGACGAAGCTCATCATCTCGATCGCGGAGATCGAGTTGTCCATCGTCTCCGTGGTGCCGGTGTAGTACCAGTTCGCGAGGTTGCCGTACTGCTCGTTCGATTCCAAGCAGAAGAACGGACTGAGGTGGCTCGGCGGGCCGTCGCTGACCTCGGTCGCGTTGGTTCGATGGTTGTACATCGAGCTGTAGGTGTTGCCAGAATTCGGCAGACCCAGCCAGACGTTCGTGCCCTGGCTGCTGGGGTCGTGCAGGTAGATCGAGCCCGAGAAGCTGGTGCCTGACCAGCCGCAGAAGTTGGTGGTCGGGCAGTCACTGGCCGCCATCGGTGTGGCCGTCCCGGCGCTCGCGTCGACGGCCTGCGTGACGGCGGGGAGCTGCGAGCTGTCCGCCGCTGGCGTGCCGGCGCCTGCTGCTGAAGTGAGGGCTGGTGCGGCCAGCAGCGCCAGGCTGACCAGGCTGACCAGGCCGATTGCGCAGTTGCGCGATGCATGATGAAAGTTCATGTCTACCACCTGTGTCGAGGTTGAGGGGTAGGGGAACTTATCCCTTTTCAGTAGGTTAGCGATACCTATTCACAAGCCCGACTTTGAGCAATGGTGCTAGCTGCGGAAGATGCCGCCGACCAGATCGCCGGCACCACCGCCGAGGCCCTCGCGCGGGTTGTTGCCGGGGATCGCTGAGGCGACCCACTGCGCGAATGCCTCCGGGTTGCGGGTCTGCAGCAGCACCCGGCCGGGCCCGACGAAGTCGAACACCCAGCCCTCGCCAGACTTCATGCTCTGGATGCTGCGTCCCTGCACCGCCCGGCGCATCGTGAACCGGATGCCCAGGTCGTAGGCCACCACGTGGCCGGTGTCGACCGTGACCACCTCGCCGGGCTGCAGGTCGAGGTAGTCGATGGCGCCGTAGACGTTCACGATGGCCTCGCCCTGACCGGACGCGCGAAAGCCGAAACCGCCCTCGCCACCGAACAGGTTGGCCATGCCGCCTCACTGGGTGTCAATCTCCACTCCGGAGGAGTTGGCGATCCAGCTGCCCCGGGTGATGTAGAACGGCCGGTCCGGGGTGATCGGCAGCCAGGTCACATCGCCGGGGAGCACCCCGGCCACGTCCACCCAGCCACCGGTCGGCGGTGCGGTGTAGGTGGTGACGAAGAACGACCCGCCACCGAGGGCGGCCCGCTTGAGGCCCTTGAGCACGCCACCCTGGGCCTTGGCCTCCAGCTGGATGCCCGCGCTGTGTGCGATCATCGCGCCGCCCTCGACCCGCATCGGCTCGCCACCGCCGAGCAGACAGCGAGCGACGGTGAAGGACGGGTTGTGCCGAAGTTGTACCTGCATGCCGGCCAACCTACCGAGCGGGCCCGGCTCAGGCCAGCGCGAGCAGGTACTCCAGCACACTGAGCCGGGGGTCGCTCAGCAACGGCTCGGTACGTCCGGTCGGGGTGAATCCCTGCTGCTCGTACAGCCGGATCGCGGCGTCATTGCCCGAGGTCACCCGGAGCCGGACCAGCTGCTGGTGCCCGGCCCTGGCCCAGTCCAGCGCGGCGGTGACCAGGCCGCGGCCGACACCGCTGCCGCGTTGCTCCGGGGCCACCCACATCGCGTTGATCTCGGCGGTCGGCACTTCGGCGTCGGCGTCCGCGTTGGTGATCGTCCGGGCGACGATCATCCCGATTGGTTGCCGGTCCACCAGGGCCAGAAAGCAGGCGCTGCCGCTGGTCCAGGCGCGCCAGCGATCCTCGGGATAGGCCAGCTCGCGGGCCAGCTCGGAGCCGAAGGAGGACGGGTCGGCCTCCAGCGCGGCGAGCCGGACGACCCGCAGTTGCTGCCAGTCTTGCTCGGTTGCGCGAATGATCTCAGCCACGCCGACACGCTAACCCGGGCTGGTCGGCACCGGGATAGCCGGCCAACGGCGGACCGCTGTGAGCGGGATCACCTGACATTCGGGAACTTGAGCCCCCTCGACTCAGTTTCTTTGACAGAAGGCCGATCCAGCTAGCACCATCGAAGCCGGATCAGCTGGACCAAGCAGCTGAAGCAATCGAAGCTCAATCTCAGAGGAGTTCACATGGCACGCGCGGTCGGTATTGACCTGGGCACCACCAACTCCGTCGTCGCCGTCCTGACCGGTGGCGAGCCGGAGGTCATCGCAAACGCCGAGGGGTCGCGTACCACGCCGTCCGTCGTGGCGTTCGCCAAGAACGGCGAGGTGCTGGTCGGCGAGGTCGCCAAGCGCCAGGCCGTCACCAACGTCGACCGGACGATCCGCTCGGTCAAGCGGCACATGGGCACCGACTGGTCGGTCGCCATCGATGACAAGAAGTACACCGCACAGGAGATCAGCGCGCGGGTGCTGCAGAAGCTCAAGCGCGACGCCGAGTCCTACCTGGGCGAGACGATCACCGACGCGGTGATCACGGTGCCGGCCTACTTCAACGACGCCGAGCGCCAGGCCACCAAGGAGGCCGGCACCATCGCCGGCCTGAACGTGCTGCGGATCGTGAACGAGCCGACCGCGGCGGCGCTGGCCTACGGCCTGGACAAGGGCGAGAGCGAGCAGACCATTCTGGTGTTCGACCTCGGCGGCGGCACCTTCGACGTCTCGCTGCTGGAGATCGGCGAGGGCGTCATCGAGGTCAAGGCCACCAACGGTGACAACCACCTCGGCGGTGACGACTGGGACCAGAAGGTGATGGACTGGCTGGTCGACAAGTTCAAGGCCGCGCACGGCATCGATCTGACCAAGGACAAGATGGCCCTGCAGCGGCTGCGCGAGGCGGCCGAGAAGGCCAAGATCGAGCTGTCCTCCAGCCAGCAGACCTCGATCAACCTGCCCTACATCACGGTCGACACCGAGAAGAACCCGCTGTTCATGGACGAGCAACTGAGCCGCTCGGAGTTCCAGCGGATCACCGCTGACCTGCTCGAGCGCACCAAGGTTCCGTTCCAGAACGTGCTGCGCGACGCCGGCATCCCGCTGGACAAGATCGATCATGTGGTGCTGGTCGGCGGCTCGACCCGGATGCCCGCCGTGGTCGATCTGGTCAAGGAGCTGACCGGTGGCAAGGAGCCCAACAAGGGTGTCAACCCGGACGAGGTGGTGGCAGTCGGCGCCGCCCTGCAGGCCGGTGTGCTCAAGGGCGAGGTCAAGGACGTCCTGCTGCTCGATGTCACCCCGCTGTCGCTGGGCATCGAGGTCAAGGGCGGCATCATGACCAAGCTGATCGAGCGCAACACCACCATCCCGACCAAGCGCTCAGAGATCTTCACCACCGCCGATGACAACCAGTCCAGCGTGCAGATCCAGGTCTTCCAGGGCGAGCGCGAGATCGCGGCGTACAACAAGAAGCTCGGAGTCTTCGAGCTGACCGGCATTCCGGCTGCGCCCCGCGGTGTGCCGCAGGTCGAGGTGACCTTCGACATCGACGCCAACGGCATCGTGCATGTCTCGGCCAAGGACCTGGCTTCGGGCAACCAGCAGGGCATGACCATCACCGGCGGCTCGGGGCTGTCCAAGGACGAGATCGACCGGATGATGGCCGACGCCGAATCGCACGCCGCCGAGGACAAGGCCCGCCGCGAGGCCGCCGAGACCCGCAACGGTGGCGAGCAGTTGGTCTACCAGACCGAGAAGCTGATCGCCGACTCCGGCGAGAAGATCCCGGCCGAGTCCAAGACCGAGCTGGAGAGCGCGCTGGCCGATCTCAAGACCACGCTGGCCGACGCTAATGCGAGCAACGAGACGATCCAGGCCAAGACCACCGCGCTGAACGAGATCAGCGGCAAGGTCGCCTCCGCGATGTATGCAGCCGCCTCAGCGGAATCGGCTGCCAACGCCGAGGCTCCGGCCGACGGCGCCGACGGCGCGGCCGCGGGCGCAGACGATGTCGTCGACGCCGAGGTCATCGACGAGGAGAAGTAGCAGCGAGTGAGCATCGAGCGAGCGTCAGCGAGTGAGGCGCGGAGCGAGTGGGCGATGAGCGCTCGCGCGAAGAGCGGGAGAAACTGATGACTGAAGAGTCAGATGAGTCCGGTGGCGGCGCCAAGCCGCCATCGGGTTTCACCTTTGCTGACAAGCGAAAGATCAGCCAGGACGGCTCGCCGGTCAGCCCGGTGGCCGAGCCGGAGCTGATCGACGCCGAGTTGCTGGAGGAGCCGGCCCGGCCCGACGCAGCCGAACTGCTGGCGGCCGAGCGGCTGGCTGACCTGCAGCGCCTGCAGGCCGAGTACGCCAACTACCGCAAGCGGGTGGAGCGCGACCGCGGCACTGCCCGGGACCTCGCCATCTCATCGATGGTGGACTCGCTGCTGCCGGTGCTCGATGACATCTACCTGGCCCGCCAGCACGGCGACCTGGAATCCGGTCCGTTCGCCAGCGTCGCCGACAAGCTCGAGGCGATCCTGGCCAAGTACGGCGTCGAGCGCTTCGGCGAGCCGGGCACAGCTTTTGACCCGGCCGTCCACGACGCGCTGATGCACGTCGAGGAGGAGCTGGCCGAAGGCACCGCGGTCACCACCGTGGTCGGCGTCCTGCAGCCGGGTTACCGGATCGGTGACAAGATCATCCGACCGGCCCGGGTGTCGGTGGCCGACCCGAGCTAGCGGCGTAGCGGTACGCGAGAGAGGAGGGACGTCAGATGGCTAATCAGGACTGGTTCGACAGGGACTTCTACACCGCCCTGGGCGTCGCCTCTGATGCGTCGGACATCGATATCAAGAAGGCCTACCGTCGGCTGGCCAAGAACCTGCACCCGGACAAGAACCCGGGTGACGCGGCGGCCGAGCAGCGCTTCAAGGAGGTCAGTGAGGCCTACTCGGTGCTCTCGGACGCCGGCCAGCGCAAGGAGTACGACGCGGTCCGGGCGATGAGCCGGGGCGGCGCGCGGTTCACCGCCGGCAGTGGGCCGTCCGGCGGCTCCTCCGATGACGTGTTCTCCGGATTCTTCAGCAGGCAGTCCGGTCGGGGCACCGGTGCCGGCGGCGCGAACGTCAACATGGACGACCTGCTGGCCGGCCTGTTCAGCAACGGCGGCACCGGTGGCTTCGGCGGGGTGCCGCGCACCGGTGGCGATATCGAGGCCACCACCTCGCTCACCTTCCGGCAGGCCGTCGAGGGCGACACGGTCACCCTGCGCCGCGCCGATGGCTCCACCGTGACCACCCGGGTGCCGGCCGGCGTCCGGGACGGTCAGAAGATCCGGTTGCGGGGCAAGGGCAGCCCCGGCGCCGGCGGCAACGGCGACCTGATCCTGACCGTCACCGTCGAGCCGCACCCGCTGTTCGGTCGGTCCGGCGATGACCTCACGGTGACCGTCCCGGTGAGCTTTCCCGAGGCCGCGCTCGGCGCGCAGATCGGCGTGCCGACCTTCGAGGGCTCGACCGTCACCGTGAAGCTGGCCCCGGGTACGCCGGCCGGTCGCACCCTGCGGGTCAAGGGTAAGGGCGTGCGGCGCAAGGACGGCAGCGCCGGTGACCTGCTGGTGAACATCTCGGTGGCGGTGCCGCAGAAGCTGGACGGCGCTGCCAAGGAGGCGGTCGAGGCCTACGCGGCGGCGACCGCCGCCGACGACCCGCGGGTGGGGCTGTTCGCCCAGGCAAGGCAGGCCTGAGATGGCCCGGCCCGGCGGCTTTGCCGAATCCGCGGCGGTGTTCGTGATCTCGGTGGCCGCCGAGCTCGCCGGTATGCACCCGCAGACGCTGCGCCAGTACGACCGGCTCGGCCTGGTCTCACCGCAGCGCACCGCCGGTCGGGGCCGGCGGTACTCGGCGCGCGACATCGAGCAGTTGCGCGAGGTGCAGCGACTGTCCCAGCAAGAGGGCATGAACCTGGCCGGCATCAAGCGAATCCTGGAGCTGGAGAACGAGGTGCATGCGCTGCGCGCCCGACTGGTCGAGCTCGAGGCCGAGCGCCGCTACCACGCTCGGCCGGCCCAACCCGGCCCGCGGATGTTCTCTGCCGGACCCGGTGGCGACATCGTGTCGGTGTCGATGCGCCGGCCGTTCGCCGACCCGTCCACCGCCCTGGTGGTCTGGCGTCCCCAGCGCTGAGCGGGGCGACCTAGCTGAGGCTGTTGGCGATCTTGAGCAGCTCGCCGGCGCCCAGTTCGGCCGTCGGGCTGCCGCTGGAGCAGACCCGCCAGGAATAATCCTGATCCGTCCAGAGCGCGCACACCAGGTCGGGGAAATTCCGGGTCTGGGCCACCACGGCCGGGTTGCCGAGCACCATGCCGGTATCCAGCACCTGCTGCTGGTAGAGCGGGCTGGCCGGTAGTGACCGGCGCTCCACGCTCACGCTCTGCCCGGCAGCCGCCGGATGGCTGTGCGCCCAGCCGTAGTTCCGGGCCACCGGTTGCTTGGGGGAACCCGACTCGTCCCAGCGCAGTGTGCCGGCACCGAAGTCGGGCGGCAGGTAGCTCGGCTGCGGCACCGAGCGGGCGTCCAGAACCGGGTGCACTGCTCCGGTGGAACCGTCCGCCAGTTGCCGGCCGCCCAGCGCCGCGTCCAGGGTGAGACTCACCGGCTGCGGGGGGTGGCCGACGTCGGCGCACGGCTGATTGCCGGCGCTGCTCGCAGGTGATGGACGGTAGGCGGCCACCGTCAGGCTCACCCGGTCTGCGTCGTTGCCGGTGAGGAAGCCCGCTGTTGTCGGCGAACCGCAACCTGCGACGGTATCGACGGCGGCGCTGACCACGATGCCCCGACCGTCCGCGGCCAACACCGCGCTGCTCCAGGCCACCTCGGCGACCTTGTCCAGGCGCTGCCCGTCCCGGACGATGCTGGTGGGCACGGTGTCGACCCGGTACGGCAGCCGGGCCGTGGTGCCTATCGGGGTGGCTGCGAACCAGCGGTGGATCCCGGCGACGGTGGCCAGCGGGATCACCAGCACCACGATCGCGGCGACCAGCGAACCGAGCCAGAGCTTGTTGCGAGAAGGTCGTGGCGCGGTGGCCTCGGCCAGTCGGCCGGCCAGCGGCGGTGGCGCGAAGTCGGCCTGCCAGCGCCGCGCGTGTTCGCGCAGCCGGGCGTCCAGTTCGGGGTCTTCGATGCTCATCGGTAGTCCTCTCCGAGCAGGCTGCGGATCCGGGTACGAGCGTCGGCCAAGGTGGATTTCACGGTGCCCTCGCTGCAGGCCATCACCGCGGCCACCTCGGCCACTGGCAGCCCGAGGTAGTAGTGCAGGCTGATCGCGAGCCGCTGGCGCGGCGCCAGGGCGGCGACGCTGCGTTCCAGGTCTAGCCCCAGCGCTTGATCCGGCGCCGGCCCCGGGCGCTCCGGCACGGCCGGTACCGGCAGTAACCGGACCCGCCGGTAGCTCTTGCGGGCCTGGTCGGCGGTGATCGCCAGTAACCAGTTGCGCGCCGAACCCCGGTCGGCATCGAACTGGCCGCGCTTGCGCCAGGCCGAACCCAGCGATTCCTGCAGAACGTCCTCCCAGTCACCGGGGTTGGACAGCCGGCGGGCCAGCGCGGCCATCAGTGGCCAGTGCGGGCTCACCCAGTCGCTGAACGCGGTCGCCGATCGGTCGCCGATCGCACCGTTTTCGCCGATGCCACTCACCGGCGTCGGACCCGAGATCGCATGCACACCTATCTATACCCGGCAACCATCAGTTCGGTTGGGTCAGCTGAGCAGAATCGTGGATGCCACTCATTCGACCATCCGAAGTGGGTAGCCTGCCGCGAGATCAGCGCAGGGCTTCCACCAGCAGCCGGTAACTGCTCTCGACGTCCTCGTCACCGGACAGGGCGATCAGGTCGGCCTGGCACTCGGCCGCCAGCTCGACCAGCTGCTGATACATCCGTTCCAGCTCCCCGGTTCCGCCGTGGCCGAGGCCGAGCTCGGCCACCGGATGGTCAGCTCGCCGGTCGAGCCGGCGGCTGAGCACCGGCAGCGGTGGCAGTAGCACCACATGGCGGAAGTTCTCGCCCGCCAGGTCAGCGAGCTGGTCGACGAACTCCGGCTGGCCGAGGTATTGCGGCACGATCACCGACCGACCGGCCGCCAACTGGGTGCTCGCCATGGCCTGTGCCAGTTCGCGCGCCGCCAGACCGGTCGCGTGCGGGTCATCGCGCCAGCGGCCCAGCGACAGCCACAGCTGGTCCAGGTCGAGGTTGAGCGCCAGCGGGTGGTCATCCACCCAGCGTCGGGCCAAGGTCGATTTGCCAGCCGCCGGCGGGCCGTTGAGCAGGATCAGCCTGGGCACCCGTCCGAGTCTAGAAATGCGCTAAAGTTGAGCGGAGCAGGCTCAACTCTTGGACGTTGAACCCGATGACAGATCAGCCGAAACAGGGGTACCCACGACATGGATCTCACCACCCGCAGCCAGCAGGCCATCTCCAACGCCGTTCGCGCGGCCGCCGAGCGTGGCAACCCGGCCGTCGAACCGGCGCACCTGGCAGTGGCCCTGCTGGCCGACGAGCAGGGCCTGGCCCGTCCGATGGTGCAGGCGGTGGGCGTCGATCCGACCCGGCTCGCCGACAGCCTGGCCACGGTGGTGAGCGCACTACCCGCCGCGGCCGGTAGCACCGTGTCCGCGCCGCAGACCTCCCGCGGGCTGCTCAACGTGCTGGCGGCCGGCGAGCGGATTGCCGCCGATGCTGGCGATGAGTACGTCTCCGGTGAGCACCTGCTGCTCGCGCTGGCCGAGGTGCCCTCCGAGGTGGCGACCGCGCTGACCCGGGCCGGCGCGAGTTCGTCGGCGCTGCGCGCGGCACTGAGCCAGGTGCGCGGTTCGGCCCGGGTCACCAGCGCCGATCCCGAGGGCAGCTACCAGGCGCTGGAGAAGTACGGCGTCGACCTCACCGCCGCGGCCCGGGACGGCAAGCTCGACCCGGTGATCGGGCGGGATTCCGAGATCCGCCGGGTGATCCAGGTGCTGTCGCGGCGCACCAAGAACAACCCGGTGCTGATCGGCGAACCGGGTGTCGGCAAGACCGCCGTCGTCGAGGGTCTCGCGCAGCGGATGGTGGCTGGCGACGTGCCGGAATCCCTGTCCGGCAAGCGGCTGATCTCGCTCGATCTGGGGGCGATGGTGGCCGGCGCCAAGTACCGGGGCGAGTTCGAGGAACGGCTCAAGGCGGTGCTGACCGAGATCAAGGACTCCAACGGCCAGATCGTCACCTTCATCGACGAACTGCACACCGTGGTCGGCGCGGGCGCGTCGGGTGAAGGTGCAATGGACGCCGGCAACATGCTCAAGCCGATGCTGGCCCGTGGCGAGCTGAGGATGGTCGGCGCCACCACGCTGGATGAGTACCGCGGACACATCGAGAAGGACCCGGCGCTGGAGCGCAGGTTCCAGCAGGTGCTGGTGGGCGAGCCGTCCGTCGAGGACACTATCGGCATCCTGCGCGGGCTGGCCGGCCGGTACGAGGCCCACCACAAGGTGCAGATCTCCGACGGTGCGCTGGTGGCCGCCGCGGCGCTGTCCGACCGCTACATCACGTCCCGATTCCTGCCCGACAAGGCCATCGACCTGGTCGACGAGGCCGCCTCCCGGTTGCGGATGGAGATCGACTCCCGGCCGGTCGAGATCGACGAGCTTCAGCGCGCGGTAGATCGGCTGAAGATGGAGGAGCTGGCGCTGGCGAAGGAGACCGATCCGGCCTCGGTCGCCCGGCTGGCCGCGTTGCGTGCCGAGCTGGCTGACAGAGGCGAATCGCTGGACGCGCTGAACACCCGGTGGGAGCGGGAGAAGTCGGGCCTGAACCGGGTCGGTGAGTTGAAGGAGAAGCTGGACGAGCTGCGGACCCAGGCAGAGCGGGCGCAGCGCGAGGGCGACTTCGAAGCCGCGTCCCGGCTGATGTATGCCGAGATCCCCGCGACCGAGAAAGCCCTTCAGGAGGCGGCCGAATCCGAACCGCAGACCGACGTGCTGGTGAAAGAGGAGGTGACCGCCGACGACATCGCCGAGGTGGTGGCAGCCTGGACCGGCATTCCGGCCGGCCGGTTGCTGGAGGGTGAGACCGCCAAGCTGCTGCGGATGGAGGACGCGCTGGGCCAGCGGGTGAAGGGCCAACGCACTGCCGTCCAGGCAGTCTCGGACGCCGTCCGCCGGGCCCGGGCCGGCATCAGCGACCCGAACCGGCCGACCGGCTCGTTCCTGTTCCTCGGCCCGACCGGGGTGGGCAAGACCGAGCTGGCCAAGGCGCTGGCCGAATTCCTGTTCGACGACGAGCGGGCGATGGTGCGCATCGACATGAGCGAGTACTCCGAGAAGCACTCGGTGGCCCGGCTGGTCGGCGCGCCGCCCGGCTACGTCGGTTACGACGAAGGCGGCCAGTTGACCGAAGCGGTGCGCCGCAGGCCGTACAGCGTGGTGCTGTTCGACGAGGTGGAGAAGGCGCATTCGGACGTCTTCGACATCCTGTTGCAGGTGCTCGATGATGGCCGGCTGACCGACGGCCAGGGCCGGACGGTGGATTTTCGCAACGTCATTCTGGTGCTGACCTCGAACCTGGGCTCGCAGATCCTGGTATCGGAGCTCGCGGACAAGCTCAAGAAGGACGCGGTGCTCGAGATCGTACGGGCCCATTTCAAGCCCGAGTTCCTCGACCGGCTGGACGATATCGTGGTGTTCGACCCGCTGACCACCGAGGAGCTTGCCGGCATCGTCGACGTCCAACTGGCCGCGCTGCAGCAGCGGCTGGCCAGCCGGCGCCTGGTGCTGCAGGTCTCTGACGGTGCCCGGGAGTGGCTGGCGCTCAACGGCTTCGATCCGCTCTACGGGGCGCGGCCACTGCGCCGGCTGGTGCAGACCGCGATCGGTGACCGGCTGGCCCGCGCGCTCATCGCCGGCGAGATCCTCGATGGTGCCGAGGTGCACGTCGACCTCACCGCGGACCGGTCGGCGCTGACCGTCAGCTGAGCGAGGCGGCTCAGTCCGGTTGGGGTGGCTGCACGATCCCCAGCCACCGGGTGACCGCCTGCTGGTAGCACAGCACCAGCATGGTCGCCGTCGCCAGCGCCAGCACCAGCGGCGCGACGGCATTGACACTGCTGCGCAGCCACCAGAAACCCGACAGCATCAGCGTCGTCCAGCCGGCGATGGTCATTGCGACCCGGCCACCGAGCCGGCCGGTCAGCAG
The DNA here is from genome assembly GCA_050999655.1 of Jatrophihabitans sp. Classification (GTDB taxonomy): domain Bacteria; phylum Actinomycetota; class Actinomycetes; order Mycobacteriales; family Jatrophihabitantaceae; genus Jatrophihabitans_A. The sequence continues at coordinate 4,287 of JBPCPA010000030.1, read as the reverse complement.
CGCGATGCCGCCGATCGCGCTGGCCGCAGCCACGCCGAAATCCACCAGCGCCAGCACCACGTACCCCGAGTCGGTGCCCTGATAGAAGGAGCGGTCGGGCGAGTACTGATCCTGCAGGCTCAGGATGGTCAGCAGCAGCATGCCGAACAGGCCAACGGTCAGCCCGAGCACGATGCCCAGCACGGCCGCGAAGCTGGCCGCTGGCGGGGTACCACTACGGCCGCGTCCGGACCGTGTGCCGACCGCCAGCCCGGTGCCGGTGCCGGTGCCTGCGCCAGTAGCGGTGCCGTCGGTCGAGCCGCTGGTGGCCGAACCGGCCGGCTGGCTCGGGCCGGCATCGGTGACCGGTCGGGTCGGCGGCGCGGCAAACGGATCACACAGGCCACCCCGGTACGGGTCGGCCGGTGGGGTCAGCGCCAGTTCCCGGGCGTCGCGCTGCTGCGCCGTCCGGTCCCTGGCTGGAGTCATGGCTGCCACGGTAGCTGCCACGTCGGCCATTATCGCGGGGATAGCCATCGGGTTCATCAGATGCGACTGTCCGGCCGACCAGAACCCGGCTCTGAGCCGCAACGGCAGCTCAGGCGTCGCGACGCGGGCGGGGTTCGCCGCCCGGGCTTTGGCCCCGGTTCGGACCGGCGCGCTTGCCGCAGTGCGAAATTCCGATAAGTTCTGCGGCAAGCGGGGGTTCGGCGCCGGGGCGTCGTACTCATGCGTGACCGGCAGCACCGAAACGAAGCCAAGGAGACAGCGATGACCCAGTGGGGAAGCGGCCAGGACGGCGAGCCGGGCGACAAGCCGCCGCAGCCGGATCCGTGGGCGGCGCCGCCCCAGCAGCCCGACTACGGTCAGCCGCAGCAGCCGGACTATGGTCAGCCGCCGCCCCAGCAACCCGGTTACGGTCAGCCGCCGCAGCAGCAGCCGGGTTACGGCCAGCAGCCCAAGCAGCCGGGTTACGGTCAGCCGCCCCAGCAGCCCGACTACGGCCAGCAGCCCCAGCAGCCGGGTTACGGTCAGCCGCCTCAGCAGCCGGGTTACGGTCAGCCGCCTCAGCAGCCGGGTTATGGCCAGATGCCGAGTTATGCGGCCGCGCCGGCGTATGCGGGCGGGCCTGGCGCAGGCCCGGTAGCGCCCGGCGGCGGGGCCATCGCGGGGATGGGCACGCGGTTCGGCGCGCTGGTGCTCGACATAGTCATTCTGATCGTCGTGTCGGTGATCATCGACATCATCCTGGCCGTGCTCGGAGCTCCGCAGGGCCTGGTGGATCTGGTCAACCTGGTGATCGGCTTCGGCTACTTCGGCTACCTGCTCGGCGTGAAGCAGCAGAGCATTGGCATGCGTGCGACCCACATCAAGGTGGTCGACGCCAATACCGGGGGGCCGATCGGTCTGGGCCGGGGATTGCTGCGCTATCTGGTGCAGGCCGTGACCGGTCTGCTGTGCCTGGTCGGTTACTTCTCGCCTTTCTTCGACCGCAGCAAGCGCAACCAGGGCTGGCACGACAAGGCGGCCGGCGCATTCGTGGTGACCGCGCCGTAGCAGCGGCAACCCGCCGGCCGCGTCGATGCCGGCCGGCGGTTGGCCGCGGCCGGCGATGACAGCGGCCCGACCGCCGTGCCACTAGGTCCGCCGAGAGGACAGCGATGACCGAGTGGGGCAACGATCCCGGCAACGATCCCGGCGAGCGGCAACCACCGCCCGATCCGTGGGCGCGGCCCGGTCAACCGTCCTACGGCCAGCCCCAGCATGGCCAGTCGTCCTACGGCCAGTCCCCGTACGGGCAACCCCCGTACGGCCAGCCGCCCTACGGCCAACCGCCCTACGGCCAACCGCCCTACGGCCAACCGCCCTACGGCCAACCCGGCGGGTACCCGCCGCCGGCCTACTCGATGTATGGCCAGCCCGGCGCGCAGAACGGCTTCGTCACGGTGGCTGGTCTCGGCACCGTCAAGGTCGCCACGGTCGGCCAGCGGTTTCTGGCCCGGCTGATCGACGGGTTTCTGTACCTGGTGGTATTCGCGATCGCGGGCGGCCTGGGCATCGCCAGCATCGCCTCGTCGACACATCGCACCTGCGACACCACCGGCTACTGCTATGACCAGACCTCCGGCTCAGCTATAGCCTGGTTCTTCGTGGCGATCGGGGCCGTCCTGCTGGCCGGTTTTCTCTACGAATGGCTGTTCATCGCCTACCGTGGGCAGACGCTCGGCAAGATGGCGATGGGGGTCAGGGTGGTTCGCGACGACACCGGCCGGGCGCCCGGTCTCGGCAAGTCCTTCATCCGGCAGCTCATCCCGGCGGCCTGCTCGGTGATCTGCTCGCTGGCGGCGCTGCTGATGTACATCTCGGTGTTCTTCGACAACACCGGCCGCAACCAGACCTGGTACGACAAGGCGGCCGGCGACCAGGTCATCTCGCTGAAGTAGACGATGATGCCCACCGAGCCGCTTCACACGTCCACCTCGTCGGTGGCCCGATATCGCTCACCGCGCCGCGCGCCGCTGGTCCTCACCGGAGCCGGCCTGCTCGCCGCGCTGGGCTTGTACGCGGTCAACCCCAACACCACCCACGTCCCGCTCTGCCCGCTGCATGCGCTGACCGGCTGGTCCTGCCCGCTGTGTGGCGCGACTCGCGCGACCTACGCCATGCTGCACGGCGACCTGGCGACGGCGCTTCACGACAACGCGCTCTACGTCCTCGCGCTGCCGATGCTGGTGCTGCTCTGGTGGCGCTGGGTTGCCGGCCGCCCCGGCCGGTTGCTACCCCGGCCGGGGTTCTGGAGCCTGCTGGTGCTCGCGCTGGCCTTCGGGGCGCTGCGCAACCTGCCGTTCGCCGCCTGGCTGGCGCCACCGGTCTGACGCCGCCGGTACGCTGCCGCAGATGAGCCTGAAACCCATGCCGGACGGCGCCGGCCCGCGGCAGCGACCCTCGACCGTGGACTACGCGGTGTACGCCCTCCTCGTCCGGTGCGTGCTGGCGGTCGCCGCCGCGCTGGCCTCCTACGGGGCGCGGCCCGAGCTCACCAGGTCGCTGTCGGATGCCAACAAGAGCAAGAACTGGTCGCCGGCCGAGCTGCATCACAATGTCGATCTCTACCTGCGGGGCACCCTCATCACCGTCGTGGTGATGGGCGTGCTGGTGCTGGTCATCACGAAATTCATCCGGGACGGTCGCAACTGGGCCCGCTGGCTGTACCTGATCTTCGCCGTCGTGCTCGCCGGCGACATCCAGCGGGTGCTGGGCTTCTTCGAGTTCGACGCGCTGCTGCTGCGGTCCTTGACCGGCCTGACGGGTCTGGCGGCGGTGGCGGCGCTGGTATTGCTGTTCTTGCCGCCGTCCAATGGCTACTTCCGCCCGGCCAGCGGGTCCGGCGGCCTGCTCGGGGCCTTGTTCGCCCAGCGTGCGACGGCACAGCGTGCTGCCGCCCGGCTGGCCACCGCCGAACCGAGCGGTCCAGTAGAGACTGCCGATGCCGATGCCGATGCCGATGCCGATGCCGATGCCGCCGATGCCGCCGGTGCTGAGACTGCCGGTGCGGTAACTGCCGATGCCGAGACTGCGGTAGCCGGGCCAGGCGGGTCCGCTGGCGAGCCGCTCACCGCCGCCGACCGCTCGGTGGCCGCCCGCCGGCCACCGCGGGCCAAGTCACGCAGGACCGGTGCCGAGTGAGCACCGAACCGCTCACCGGCTACGCGCTGATCACCGGAGCCACCGCCGGGCTGGGGGCCTCGTTCACCCGCCGGCTGGCCGCCGAGGGACGCGACCTGGTGCTGGTCGCCCGCGATGTCCAGCGCCTGCAGGCCAGCGCTGCCGAGTTGCGCACCCGGTACCCGATTGCTGTTGAGGTGCTGCCCGCCGATCTGAGCACCGAGGCCGGCTGCGCGCTGGTGGCGGGCCGGCTCGCCCAGCAGCACGATCCGGTCGACACGCTGATCAACAATGCCGGCATCGGCCTCTACCAGGCCTTCGGCAAGGCGGCGCTGTCCGACGAGATGCGAATGCTGGACCTCAACGTCCGCGCGGTCCTGACCCTGACCCACGCGGCGATCGGTGCGATGACCGCCCGGGGGCACGGCGAGATCATCAACATCTCCTCGGTCGCCGGGTTCCTGCCGCGCGGCGCGGCCGCCACCTACGCCGCCAGCAAGGCGTGGGTGACCTCGTTCAGCGAGGGCATCGCGTTGCTGACCAAGGGCACTGGTGTCCGGGTGTGTGCGATTTGCCCCGGCTTCACCCGCACCGAGTTCCACCAGAGGGCTTCGGCGGACATGAGCAACACCCCGTCCTTCC
>JBPCPA010000221.1:0-7343 GCA_050999655.1 Jatrophihabitans sp. | reverse complement strand
GGGCCAGGCACTGGTGATGTATGACGGCGACCGGGTGCTCGGCTCGGCCACCATCACCGCCGCCGAGCGCGTCGCCGCCGGTGCCCGATGAGCTTCGCCTGGCCGGCCGGTTCGGCCACCGGGATCGGCTCGCTGCCGGGCACCGACGCCGGGCAGGCACTGGAACTGGTGCTGGGCGAGGTCGGCGAGCTGCCCTACCAGCCCGAACTACCCGGCCGGGGTTTCGGCGCCGACCTGATCGGACACGGCTGCGCGCTGCTGATGGACCTGCCGGTGGAGTGGCAGCCACACGGCTGGACGCTGGCCAGCCACCCCGGCCGGGATCTCGGTCGGGCCCGCGACCACCTGCTGCGCGACCTGGACCTGCTCACCGAGCGTGCCCAGGGCGTGCCGCTGCTCAAGATCCAGGTGGTCGGCCCGCTGACCCTGGCGGCCGCCCTGGAGTTGCCCAACCTGCACAAGGTGCTCACCGACCACGGCGCGCTGCGCGAGCTGGCCAGCTCGCTGACCGAGGGCGTCCGCGCCCAGCTCGCCGACCTGCGCGGCCGGCTGCCGGGTACCGATTTCGTGCTGCAGGTGGACGAGCCCGGCCTGCCCCGGGTGCTGGCCGGTCAGGTGCCCACCCCGTCCGGCTACGGCACGGTCCGGGCGCTGGAGCGGCCGGTCGCCGAGGCGGCGCTGGCGCAGCTGCTCGCGATCACCCCGGACGGGCACCGGGTGCTGCACTGCTGCGCGGCCGAGGTGCCCTACGAGCTGATCGCCGCGGCCGGGGCCAGCGCGGTATCGGTGGATGCCAGCCTGATCCCGGACTCCCAGCTGGATGCGATCGGTGCGCTGGTGGATTCCGGCGCCGGCCTGTGGCTCGGGGCGCTGCCCGGCACCGACGCCCAGATCTCGGTGGCCGGCGCGCGGGACCGGGCCCGCACGCTGTGGAACAAGCTCGGATTCGCGCCCGAGCTGCTGGCCCAGCGCGTGGTGCTGACCCCGTCCTGCGGCCTGGCCGGCGCGTCGATGCCCTACGTTCGCAAGGCAATCTCGGTGCTGCGCGAGGCCGGCCGATCGCTGCTGGAAGAGCCGGAATAACTCAGCGGCTCCGAACCGTGCCGTCGGCGGCAAGCTCGGCGGTGACCGGCCGGCCCGGTCAGCGCCATCCACGGCGCGGCGAGCGCCACCAGCAGGTCGTGCAGGTAGGGCTGGCGGCTGTGGACCTGGCTCATCGTCCCACCCCAGGCGGCGCGCGGGCTGTCAGAGCTGTCAGAGCTGTCAGAGCTGTCAGAGCTGGACGGTAACTTTGGCGTCGTGACCACCGCCGACGAAGCCAGCCCCAGCGCCGCGCAGCCGGCCCGGCCCAGCGCCGAGTACGTGACCGCGCGCCAGCGGCACGCCGAGCTGTCCGAGCAGCTGTCCGACGCCTCCTACCGCTACTACATCGCCAATGCGCCGACCCTGTCCGACGCCGACTACGACCGGATGATGCGCGAGTTGCAGGCCATCGAGGACGAGTTCGCCGAGCTGCGCACGCCGGATTCACCGACCCAGAAGGTGGCCGGCACCGTCTCGTCCCAATTCGCGCCGGTCGATCACCTGGAACGGATGCTTTCGCTGGACAACGCCTTCAGCGCCGACGAGCTCACCGCCTGGGCCGGCCGGCTGGAACGCGAGATCGAGGGCGCGGCCTACCTGTGCGAGCTGAAGGTGGACGGCCTGGCCATCAACCTGGTGTACGAGCGGGGCCGGCTGGTGCGTGGCGCCACCCGCGGCGACGGTCGCACCGGTGAGGACGTCACCCCCAACGTCCGCACCATCGCCGCCATCCCCGACCAGCTCACCGGCGCCACCGGCGAGCTGCCCGAGCTGATCGAGGTCCGCGGCGAGGTGTTCTTCCCGTTGACGGAGTTCGCCGCCCTGAACGCCAAGCTGGTCGCCGAGGGCAAGGCGCCCTATGCCAACCCGCGCAACACCGCCTCCGGGTCGCTGCGGCAGAAAGACCCCCGGATCACCGCCTCCCGCAAGCTGCAGATGGTGGTACACGGGGTCGGCCGGGTGGACGGTGGGCCGCGGGTGCAGTCCCAGTCGCAGTGGTATGAGCTGCTGCACGGCTGGGGCCTGCCGACCTCGTCGCGGGCCAGGGTGGTGGCCAGTCTGGCCGAGGTGTCAGACTTCATCGGCTATTACGGAGAGCACCGCCACGACGTCGAACACGAGATCGACGGCGTGGTGGTCAAGGTCGATTCCCTCGCCCAGCAAAGGCAACTGGGCTCCACCAGCCGGGCGCCGCGGTGGGCGATCGCCTTCAAGTACCCGCCGGAAGAGGTCAACACCAAGCTGCTGGACATCCGGGTCAACGTGGGCCGGACGGGCCGGGTGACGCCCTACGCGGTGATGCAACCGGTGTTCGTGGCCGGCTCCACGGTCGAGATGGCCACCCTGCACAACGCCAGCGAGGTGGTGCGCAAGGGCGTGTTGATCGGCGACACCGTGGTGCTGCGCAAGGCCGGCGACGTGATCCCCGAGATCCTCGGCCCGGTGGTCGATCTGCGCGACGGCTCCGAGGTGGCTTTCCAGATGCCGACGCACTGCCCCGAGTGCGGCACCGAGCTCAAGCCGCAGAAAGAGGGCGACGCCGACATCCGCTGCCCCAACCAGCGCTCCTGCCCGGCGCAGCTGCGTGAGCGGTTGTTCCACGTGGGCGGCCGGGGCGCCTTCGACATCGAGGTGCTCGGCTACGAGGCCGGCGTGGCGCTGCTCAACGCCGGCCTGGTCAGCGACGAGGGCGATCTGTTCGCCCTGACCGCCGACGATCTGGCCAGGTCGGACTTCTTCACCCTCAAGGGCGGCGGGCTGGCCGCGAACGCCCAGAAGCTGCTGGACAACCTCGACAGCGCCAGGACCCGCCCACTGTGGCGGGTGCTGGTGGCGCTGTCCATCCGGCATGTCGGGCCCACCGCTGCCCGCGCACTGGCCGCTGAGTTCGGCTCGATCGATGCGATCCGCTCGGCCAGCGCCGACGAACTGGCCGCCGTGGACGGGGTCGGCATGATCATCGCCGAGGCCGTCCGGGACTGGTTCGAGGTGGACTGGCATGCCGAGATCGTGCAGAAGTGGCGCGAGGCCGGGGTGCGGCTGGCGGAGGAACGCGCACCGGACACCGGCCCGAAGCCGCTGGCCGGCCTGACCGTGGTGGTGACCGGCTCGCTGGAGGGTTACAGCCGGGACGAGGCCGCCGCCGCGATCACCGGCCTGGGCGGCAAGGTCTCGAACTCGGTGTCGAAGAAGACCGCGTTCGTGGTGGTCGGCGAGGCGGCCGGCAGCAAGCATGCCAAGGCGATCGAGCTCAAGGTCGCGGTGCTGGACGAGGCCGGCTTCGGCGTGCTGCTGCAGGACGGCCCGCAGGCCGCGTCGGAGATCGCGCAGATAGGCGATCCCGCTGCGGCTGAGGCTGCTGCGGCTGAGAGTGACGTGGCTGAGAGTGATGCGGCTGAGAGTGACGCGGCTGAGAGTGACGCGGCTGAGAGTGATGCGGCTGAGAGTGACGCGGTCGAGCGGTAGGGCTAGGGCCCGTCCAGCACGGTGGCCGCGATCGAGGCTAGGTGCGACATCCGCATGAGCTCGCTGGCCAGCCAGCGCAGCGCCGGCCGGCCCACCAGCAGCGCGTCCGCGCCCAGCGGCACCACCGCCAGCTCGGTATCGAGCTTGGCCCACTCTGGCGGTGCCCAGGCCTCGTCCGGGCTGAGCGCCCGGGCCGGCGTCGGTGGCCACCAGGGCGTGGCCAGCGAGTCGATCTCCGGCGCCGCTCCGCTGCCAGCGATGACCGTCGAGGCCGCGCCACCGGTCGGTGCCCGCACCAGCAGCGCCCAGCCGGCCCGGAACAGCCGGCACACCCCGTCGGCAAGCACGGTCGGCGCGTCCTGCGGGCTGACCGCCAGCTTCTCCAGCAGCTCCAGCTCCCGGAACGGGTCGATCACCCCGGCGTACGGCCGGATCGACTCGACCCGCACCCCGGGCACGCTGGCCGCCGCGCTGACCAGCGAGTCGGCCAACCGGTCAGCCGGCAACTCCACCACCAGGTCGTCGGTGGCCTGCCCGGCCGAGCGCTCCACGACGTCGACGCTGAGGATGTCCGCGCCGGCCTTGCCGAGCGCGGAGGCCACCGCCCCGAGGGCTCCGGGACGGTCGGGCAGCACCACGCGAAGGAGAAACGACACGGCCACAGTCTGCCCTGCTCAGGTATCCACCCTGTTACCCCGAGCAACACCGCAGTGGTCCGGGCCCGCCGACCGGCCGCTCGGCCGGCAGCACTCGGTGGCACGGTGGCAGCGCGGCGGCCCCGGCGGCCGGGCCCTAGACTCAGCTTTCGTGTCCGATCAAAGCCCCACGCTGACCCGCGACGAAGTCGCCCACCTGGCCAGGCTTGCCCGGCTGGACGTCACCGAGCAGGAGCTTGACCTGTTCGCCGGCCAGCTCGAGGTCATCCTCGGCTCGATTGCCCGGATCGGTGACGTGGCTGCCGCCGACATCGAACCCACCTCGCACGCGGTGCCGCTGCAGAACGTCCTGCGACCGGACGTGGTCCTGGCCTCGCTGCCCCGCGCGGCGGTGCTGGCCGGTGCTCCGTCGGTCGAGGACGACCGCTTCCGGGTGCCCCAGATTCTCGGCGAGGAGGAGTAATGGCCGCCCTGATCGAGCTGGACGCGACCCAGACCGCCGCCGTGATCGCCTCGGGCGAGGCCAGCGCGGTCGAGGTGGCCGGTGCCCACCTGGACCGGCTCGCCGAGGTCGAGGGCAAGGTGCACGCGTTCCTGCACGTGGACTCCGAGGGTGCGCTGCGGGCCGCCAGGGCCGTCGATGCGCGCCGGGCCGGGGGCGGCGACCTCGGCCCGCTGGCCGGGGTGCCGCTGGCCATGAAGGACGTGGTGGTGACCAAGGGGCTGCCGACCACGGCCGGCTCGAAGATCCTGCAGGGCTGGATCCCGCCGTATGACGCGACCGTGACCCGCCGGGTGCTCGAAGCCGGCATCGTGATGCTGGGCAAGACCAACATGGACGAGTTCGCGATGGGCTCGTCCACCGAGAACTCTGCCTACCCGCCCACCCACAACCCGTGGGACCTGTCCCGGGTGCCGGGCGGCTCGTCCGGTGGCTCGTCGGCGGCGGTGGCCGCGTTCGAGGCGCCGCTGTCCATCGGCACCGACACCGGCGGCTCGATCCGGCAACCGGCCGCGGTCACCGGCATCGTCGGGCACAAGCCGACCTACGGCGCGGTCAGCCGGTACGGCCTGATCGCGTTCTCGTCCTCGCTGGACCAGGCCGGTCCGTTCGGCCGGACGGTGCTGGACACCGCGCTGCTGCACCAGGTGCTGGCCGGGCACGACCCGCTCGATTCCACCTCGATCCCGCAGCCAGGACCGGACGTGGTCAGCGCTGCCCGCGAGGGTGCCCGCGGCGACCTGGCCGGCCTCAAGGTCGGCGTGGTGACCGAGCTGACCGGAGCCGGCGGTGGCTACCAGGCCGGCGTGCTCGCCTCGTTCCGGCAGGCGGTCGCCACCCTGCAGGAACTGGGCGCCGAGGTCATCGAGGTGGCCTGCCCGCACTTCGACTACGCGCTGGCCGCCTACTACCTGATCGCGCCGAGCGAGTGCTCCTCGAACCTGGCCCGCTTCGACTCGGTGCGCTACGGCCTGCGGGTCGGTGATGACGGCAACCACTCGCTGGAGCAGGTGATGTCGCTGACCCGCGAGCAAGGCTTCGGCCCGGAGGTCAAGCGCCGGATCATGATCGGCACCTACGCGCTGTCCTCCGGTTACTACGACGCCTACTATGGCCAGGCCCAGAAGGTCCGCACCCTGATCGTCCGAGATTTCCAGGCCGCCTTCGAACAGGTCGACGTGCTGGTCTCGCCGACCTCGCCGTTCGTGGCCTTCGGCATCGGCGAGCGGGTGGCCGATCCGATGGCGATGTACGTCAACGACCTGTGCACGCTGCCAGCCTCGCTGGCCGGCACGCCGGCGATCTCGGTGCCGTGCGGGCTGTCCGACGAAGCCGGCCCGGCGCTGCCGGTCGGCCTGCAGATCATGGCGCCGGCGATGGCAGATGACCGCTGCTACCGGGTCGGTGCGGCCTTCGAGGCGGCCTACAACGCCAGGAATGGCGCGCTGTTGAACAACATTCCGCCGATTCCGGCAGGAGGTTCCGGACGATGAGTGCCCCGAGCTATGACGCTGCGCTGGCCAGGTACCAGCCGGTCTTCGGCCTGGAAACCCATGTCGAGTTGGGCACCAGGTCCAAGATGTTCTGCGGCTGCTCGACCGAGTTCGGTGCCGAGCCGAACACCCACACCTGCCCGGTCTGCCTTGGCCTGCCCGGGGCGCTGCCGGTGGTCAACGCCTCGGCCATCGAGTTCGCGATCCGGATCGGCCTGGCGCTGAACTGCTCCATCGCGTCCTGGTGCCGTTTCGCCCGCAAGAACTACTTCTACCCCGACATGCCGAAGAACTTCCAGATCTCGCAGTACGACGAGCCACTGTGCGTCGAGGGCTACCTCGATGTCGACATCAACGGCGAGCAGGTCCGGGTCGGCATCGAGCGGGTGCACCTGGAGGAGGACACCGGAAAGAACACCCACGTCGGCGGCGCCACCGGTCGGATCCACGGCGCGAACTACTCGCTGGTCGACTTCAACCGGGCCGGTATCCCGCTGGTCGAGATCGCCACCAAGCCGGTGGAGGGCACCGGCGCGGCCGCTCCCGAGGTGGCGCGGGCCTACGTGGCCGAACTGCGCGACATCCTGCGCACCCTCGGCGTCTCCGACGTCAAGATGGAGCAGGGCAGCCTGCGCTGCGACGTCAACACCTCGCTCTCGCCGCTTGGCTCGGCCGCGGGCCCGGCCGGTTGGGGAACCCGGACCGAGACCAAGAACGTCAACTCGCTGCGCAGCGTCGAGCGCGCGATGCGCTCAGAGATCGTCCGGCAGTCAGAGCTGCTGGATGCCGGCGGCTCGATCAAGCAGGAGACCCGGCACTTTCAGGAGACCACCGGCGGCACCCGGTCCGGCCGCAGCAAGGAAGAGGCCACCGACTACCGCTACTTTCCCGAGCCGGACCTGGTCCCGCTCGCGCCGGATGCCGATTGGGTCGAGCAGATAAGGCAATCGCTGCCCGAACTGCCGGCCGCGCGGCGGGCCCGGCTGCAGGCCGAGCTGAACCTGAGCCCGGAGGAGTTGCAGGCCCTGGTCAACGCCGATCTGGTCGACAGCTTCGCTGAGGCGGTTGCGGCCGGCGCGCCGCCAGCCCCGGCGCAGAACTTGTGGATGGGTTACCTCTCGCAACTGGTCAACGGCCGCGAGA
>JBPCPA010000203.1:0-4581 GCA_050999655.1 Jatrophihabitans sp. | reverse complement strand
CTTCCTCTCTTTTTCTTTGTGTGCTTCTGTTCCTCCTTGGCGTTTCTGTCCGGTCCGTGGTCGGTGGTCCGCGGCCGGCCTCCCGGCCGGGGCGACGCGACGCCCTGCCCGGTCAAGCCCAGGCGCGTGGTCAATCAACCAGCACCGGACGGCGCATGGCCGCCAGCACCGGCGCCAGCGCGTGCTCGGCTGCCTGAATCCGGCCGTCACGAACCAGTAGCACGACCGGGAACTCGCTCACCTGAAATGCCTCGGTGAGCGGACCGAAGGTGCTCTCCTCGAGCACCACGACATGCTCGGCCAGCGCGGCGACCATGGGCCGGCGCGCCTCGGGCCTGCCGATCACCCCGACCACGGCCGGCCACGTCAACCGGGCGCCGACCTTGGCAAACGCGGCGACCTCGGCCTGGCAGTCACCGCACCCGGTACTCAACACGGCGAAGACCCGCTCCTCGACCAGAAAATCGTCGCGGGTGATCACCTCGCCGGTGAGCGCGACAGCACTGAACTCACCGACCACCGTGCCGGGCCGCGGCAGGGTCCCCAGCATTACCGGCAGAAAGGCGTTGACCCGCTCGGTCACCGACCGCAGCCTTCTGGCCAGCACCAGGACCAACCCGAACGATGCCAGCGCGACCAGCCCGACCGTCACAGTCGCGGCTGTCAGAACCACCATGATCCGCCGTCCGACGAATCTGCTGTCCGGACGGTTACTGCGGGCAGGTGACGCCGGCGCAGGAACCCGAAACCCACGGCGTGCAGGCGACCACGCCGCCGGGACAGACCTTGCAGCAACGACGCCTGCTGCCGCTCTGCTGGCAGTAGGAGTCGGTACACGCCTGCCCCCGAGCGGACGGAAGTAGCGCCTCCAGCACCGCGCTACCCACCTTGCCGAATGTCTTGGTCATAGCAATGCTCCTGTCCGGCGCCGCACCGCAACTGCGCTGATACGACGCACGTAGCCTAAGCCCTATTTCGGGTATAGCGTGCATACGCCGTCTATCCGGGTGCTGTCAAGGGATCGAACCAATTCGTGACTGCAGGGGCGTGCCTTGCGGTGGGACCGTTCGGTCAGCGCCGAAGGGACCGTTCGGTTAGTGCCGAAGGGACCGTTTGGTTAGTGCCGGCGAACCGGTCGCGGCGCGGCTCGTTCCTGCAACGGCGCTGCCCCCGCCGGGCTTGCTCAGCCGGTCTCGGCGATGAACTCGGTGACCGCCTGCACGAAGCGTCCGGACGAGTGGTGGTGTGGCTGATGGGTGGAACCCTCGAAGATCACCAGCCTGCTGTTCGGCAGGTGCGCGTGGGTCTGGTGGGCGTGCGCGACGGGCACCACCGGATCATCCCGGGACCACACGATCAGGGTGGGCAACGCTCGAGGCAGGTATTCCAGCTCCAACATCGAGCCGCGTTGACCAGCCGGTTCGATGGCGTTGTGCAGCGTTTGGAAGAACGCCGCGCGGCCGGGCGGCGACACCAGACCGCGACCGGCGCGGCCCAGGTTGTCGACCACGTCCGGGCTCAACCGCAACGAACGGTGCAGCCGGGGCGCCCGGTAGATCGCAGCGGTGCGCTGGTTGACCGCCAGCCGCAGCAGCCGGTGCGCGCCGGGCAGGGTGGCGGCCCGCAACACCGGATGCACCTGCCGGCCCAGCCCGCCGGCCGACACCAGCACCAGCCGGCACACCAGGTCGGGATGATCGTGGGCCAGCTGCATCGCAACCGCACCGCCGAGAGAGTGACCCGCCACCGTCACCGAGACAATGCCCAGTTCGACCAGCAATGCATGCAGCTGCCCGGCGAAGTCGGTCAGGTGGTAACCGCCGTCGATCGGCTTGTCCGACCGGCCGTGGCCCAGCAGGTCCGCTGCGATCACTCGAAAGCCGGCGCCGGCCAACCCCGCCGCCGACCTGGCCCAGGTGCTGCTGTCAGAGACCAGGCCGTGCACCAGCAGGATCGCCGGACCGTCCTGCGGGCCCAGATCCTGGTAGTTCAGCCGATGCCCGGCCAGCACGATCGTGCCGGACCGATCGACCGGCGCGGGCAGGATGGCATCAGGCACCCCTCGATCATGCCTGGTCCAGCGGTGGATTGCAGCCACGGCCGACTGGTCGAGCGCCCGGCCGGCCGCGGACAGCTGGTAGGACGTCAGCGACGCACCGCGCCGTACAGCCCGGCCACCGCGCCGGCCAGCGGCAGCACCGCGATCACCGAGGCGGTCTCGGCGAAATCCAGCAGCCGCGACCAGTACGGCGAGGACTTGCCCTGCCCGACCCGGCTGGCGTATGCCAGCGCGATGACCGCCGCCAGCGCCGCGACGCCTGCCACCAGCAACCGCCGGCCGGACGAGCCGTCCAGCAGCTGGTCGGTCGCCACCGCCAGCAACGTCAGCACCCCGGCGCCGAGCAACACAAGTCGAGGCGCCGCGGCGGCATAACTGCGCGAGCGCAGCAGGCTGGCCGAACCACCCACCGCGGCCAGCCAGATCGCGATCTGCCGGCCGTCGTGCAACAGCACCAGCGACGAGCCGGCCAGCACCAGGGCGGCCGCGCCGAGCATGCCGGCAAGCAGGCCGGCCGCCTCGGTGGTCTGGTCCAGCACATCCGGGCCGAGGGTGGCCGCCTCGTCCACCCGGAAGGCATCGACGTCGGCCGGTACCCGCGGCAGCGGTAGCCGGCTCAGCCGCAACGACATCATCGGCGCGTAGAAGGCGCTGATCATCGCCACAGATAGGCAGACCGCCGCGGCGCTTGCCGGGCGGGCGTCATAGATCAGCACCACCGCGGCGCCGGCCGCACCGGTTGCCGACGAGCCGATCACCACCACGAACCAGGGCATCCGATCAGCGATCAGCACCGCGGCCAGCGCGGCGTACACGGTGACCGCGACCAGGCCCAGCGCTACCGTCCGGGCACCGATCGGGTAGATGGCGAGTTCGGTGCTGGCAGCAGCCCCGGCCAGGTAGGCCGGCACCAGGCCGGCCAGCCCGCAGGCCACGCCGGCGGCCGAGTCGGCATACGCCCGGGCCAGCGCGCCACCAGCCACCGCCAGTCCCAGGGCGAGCGCCGCGCAGCCCAACGCCGCCGGAGAATGCTTCGAGGTGGAAAGGTAGATCGCGATCGCAGCCACACCGAGGGCGATGGCGGCGGCCACCAGGGCAGTGCACCGGGCGGTACTGGCCTGCCAGGCCGAGCGTGGGGTCTCGGCAGCCGAGGCGATCGCATCGATGACGTCGTCGAACAGCAGCGGTGCGCCGAGGGTGCCCCGCGGGCGTAGATAGAGCACCTCGCCGTCGCGCACCCCCGCGGCGGCGACCGTCAGCGCACCCTCCAGCGCGCCACCGCCGAGCCGGGACAGCGACCAGCCGCCACCGATCCGGGCGTCCTCGACACCGGACAGCGCCATCAACTGCGGCAGCAACTCGGCAACGGTGCTCTCCACCGGCAGCGCGACATCGACCCGCGCGGTCGGCGTCACCACGGTGACCCGCCGTGCGGTGTCCATAGCCGTCATGCTGGCGTCTCCTCGCTCGCGTGCGCGTCGGCCACCGAGGCTAGTCGACGCCTTCGATTCCGCCGGCCGATTCGATCAGCGGCGCGAACTTGGCTGCCGAGGCCTGCCGGAGCTTGACGATCCCGGCATTGACCGCCTCGACCAGCAGCTCACCGAGCTCGTGGGAGTCATAGCGGCGCAACGCCTGCTGGTCGATCGAGATCTCGGTGAAGTCCCCGGTGCCCGACAGGGTCACCCGGACCTCGTCGTCGCGGCTGCCAGCCTTGATCTCCAGCTGTTCGACGACCCGTTGGATCCGCAGGACCTCGTCCTGCTGGGCTTTGACCTGCGCCATCAGCGCGTCCACGTCAGGCAGTGTCATCTGACAACCTCATCTGTCCGGTTCGGCCCGGTCCGGGCGCCAACGGGGCTTGCGGGTGGCCGCCAGGGTAGCGGAGCGGAGCGCCGCCGGCCGGTTCAGCCAACGGTGACGGTGCCTTCGGCGTTCACGGTGACCTCGGTGTGAGCGTCCATCGGTACCTCGACGGTGGTGGTCATGCCGTCGTGCGAGGTGGTCACGGTGATCTCTTCGCCGACGCCACCCGGATGGCTGATCGGCACTGCCGCGCCAGCCGCACCCGGGTCGACGGTCGGTACCGCGGCGCCGGTATCCAGGCTCGGCGTGGCGACCCCGGTGCTCGGGACACCCGCGGCCGGGACACCCACGCCGGCATGCTGGGACGGATCGACCGGAATCCAGGAATCGGTCGCGCCGGTGGCCGGCAGGGCGGTCGCGGGAGCGCCCAGCCCGCTGGTCAACCCGGCCGTGCTCAGGCTCGGCACCGCAGCTGTTGGGACGGCAGCTGTTGGGACGGCAGCACCCGGCACGGCGGCACCCGGCACCGCGGTGCTGTTGGGCAGTCCGGTCAGCGCCGCCGGCTGGTAGTTCTGGTAGGCCGGGGTGCCGTCGGCGGTGAGCAGCGGCTGGCCGTCGGCGGTGTAGAGCTTGCCGTCCGGGGTGTGCAGCAGCCCCTGCTCGCCGGTCTGCATCGAGGTCGGCGCGCTCGAGCTAGCGGCAGTGGTGGTCGCGGC
>JBPCPA010000037.1:0-7481 GCA_050999655.1 Jatrophihabitans sp. | reverse complement strand
AGCCTGGGCAGCGCCGCGCTGCACGGGATCGGCCCGGTCTGGTGGGCGGTCGGCGCGGCCACCCTGCTGACCGTGCTGTTCGGCTCGGCCAGCTGGCTGTGCGTCGAGGTGTTACGCGGTCGGGACGCGCCGGCGCCGGCCCGTCCGGCCTACCCGCTGCGGGCGGTTCCGGCGGCGGAACCGGCACCTGCCAAGGCAGCAGCCCAGGCCGGCGGCAGGGCTGCCGGCGAATCGGCCGGGGGTGCTGGAGATGCTGCTCAGGCAGCTCAGGCAGCTCAGGCAGCTCAGGCCGCTCAGGCCGCCCGGGCTGCCCAGGCCCTGCGCTCGCGCAACGCCGGTTGAACGGGCCGGCCTGACACCTGGCACGGCCGGATCAGCCAGCCCAGTAGGGTAGGCGGCGTGACCGCCCGGCTCGTCGTCCTCGCCTCCGGTTCGGGCAGCACGCTGCAGGCCATCGTGGCTGCCGCGGCGGCCGGCGAGCTCGATGCCGAGGTGGTGGCCGCAGGTACCGACCGGCCGGGCTGCCTGGCCATGCAGCGGGCGACCGAGGCCGGGGTGTCCACCTTCGCGGTCTCCTTCGTCGACTTCGCCGACCGGACGATCTGGGACGCTGCCCTGGCCGAGGCCATCGCCGGCTACCGTCCGGACCTGGTGGTGCTGGCCGGCTTCATGCGGGTGCTGGCCGCCGACACCGTCGAACGGTTCAGCATGGTCAACACCCACCCGTCCCTGCTGCCGTCCTTTCCGGGCGCGCACGCCATCTCCGACGCGCTGGCCCACGGGGTCAAGCTCACCGGCGTCAGCGTGCACCGGGTGGACGCCGGCCTGGACTCCGGCCCGATCCTGGCCCAGGAAGCCGTCCCGGTGCAGGCCGGCGACACCGTCGACAGCCTGCGGCAACGAATCCAGGCAGTGGAGAAACCGCTGTATCTGAAAACACTTCGCCAACTGTGCAGCACCGTCGTCCACCCGTGAGGAGTCCGTCGAAGATGACCCGAATTGCGGTCCGCCGCGCCCTGGTCAGCGTCTATGACAAGACCGGCCTGGAGGAGCTGGCGCGTGGCCTGCACGAGGCCGGCGTCGAGATCGTATCGACCGGTTCCACCGCCGCGACCATCGCGGCGGCCGGCGTCCCGGTGACCCAGGTCGCCGATGTGACCGGCTTTCCCGAGATCCTGGACGGCCGGGTCAAGACCCTGCACCCGCACGTGCACGCTGGCCTGCTGGCCGACCAGGGCAACCCGGAACACCTTTCCACCGTCGAGGGATTGGGCATCGATACCTTCCAGCTGGTGGTGTCGAACCTCTACCCGTTCCGCCAGACCGTTGCCTCCGGCGCCAGCCCGGCGCAGATCATCGAGCAGATCGACATCGGCGGCCCGGCGATGGTCCGCTCCTCGGCCAAGAACCACGCCTCGGTGGCGATCGTGGTCGATCCGGCCGGCTACGCCGAGGTGCTCAGCTCGGTGGCCAGCGGCGGCTTCGACCTCCTCGCCCGGCAGCGCCTCGCCGGCCAGGCCTACGCTCACACTGCCGCCTACGACGCGGCGGTGGCCAACTGGTTCGGTGAGCAGTCGGTGCTGGCCGAGTCCGAGGACACCGTTTCCTCCACTGCCCATTCGGTCTTCAGCCCGTACCTAGGCCTGGCCCTGGAGCGGGCCGAGGTGCTGCGCTACGGCGAGAACCCGCACCAGCGGGCCGCCCTCTACGTCCAGTAGGGCGCCCAGCCAGGCATCGCGCAGGCCGAGCAGGTGCACGGCAAAGCCATGAGCTACAACAACTACCTCGACGGCGACGCCGCCTACCGGGCCGCTTTCGACTTCGCCGAGCCGTGCGTGGCGATCATCAAGCACGCCAACCCCTGTGGCATCGCGACCGGCCCGGACATCGCCGCCGCCCACGCCAAGGCGCACGCCTGCGATCCGGTGTCGGCCTACGGCGGGGTGATCGCGGCCAACCGTCCGGTCACCCGGCAACTGGCCGAGCAGGTGGCCGACGTCTTCACCGAGGTGATCCTGGCCCCGGCCTTCGAGCAGGCGGCGCTGGACCTGCTGAGCACCAAGAAGAACCTGCGGTTGCTGGTGGTGCCCGGCCCGCGCCCGCTCGGCATCGAGCAGCGTCCGATCTCGGGCGGGGTGCTGCTGCAGGACGCCGACGCGATCGACGCGCCCGGCGATGACCCGGCGGGTTGGACGCTGGCCTGCGGCGCTGCGCTGGCCGAGGCCGAACTGGCGCAGCTGGCCTTCGCCTGGCGGGCGGTGCGGGCGGTCAAGTCCAACGCGATCCTGCTGGCCGCCGACTGCGCCTCGGTCGGGGTGGGCATGGGCCAGGTCAACCGGGTGGACTCGGCCCGGCTCGCGGTGGCCCGGGCCGGCGAGCGGGCGGCCGGCTCGTTCGCCGCGTCCGACGCCTACTTCCCGTTCGCCGACGGCTTGCAAATCCTGCTGGACGCCGGGGTCCGGGCCGTCGTGCAACCCGGCGGCTCGATCCGCGACAACCTGGCGATCGAGGCGGCCGAGGCGGCCGGCGCCACCATGTACTTCACCGGCACCAGGCACTTCGCACACTGAGCCGCGGCCAGGATGAGCCAGTTGCCGGCATGGTTCGCCGCGGTGCTGAGCGCCGGTGACGAGGTCACCGACGAGGACTTCGTCGGCACCGACCTGCGCGATCTGGAGCTGCGCCGGGTCCGGTTCAACCGCTGCCGGTTCGACGAGGCGGCACTGGACGGCCTGCACACCGAGGCCTGCAGCTTCACCGACTGCTCCTTCGACCGGGCCGAGTTCACCGCCTCGGTGCACCTGCGCAGCGCCTTCGTGGCGTGCAGCTTCGCCCGGACCCGGCTGACCGACGCGGTGCTGACCGGCTGCAAGCTGACCGGTTCGGTGTTCAGCGATACTCCGCTGCGCTCGGTCACCATCTCCGGTGGCGACTTCACCGCCGTGTCCTTCGGCGGCGCTGACCTGCGGGAGCTGGACTTCAGCGAGGTCAAGCTGACCGACGCCAACGTGGTCGGAGCCAAGCTGGATCGCTGCGTCTTCACCGGCGCGGACCTGCGCGGGCTGCGCTGGAACTCCGCGTCGTTGCGCGATGCCGACCTGCGCGGGGCGGTGCTGGACGGGCTGGACCCCCGGATCGCCGACCTGACCGGGGCCCGGGTCGAGCTGGAACAGGCGGTGGAATTCGCCCGATATCTCGGCCTGCGGATCGGGTGAGAGGATGGCGGGCGTGACGGCGACCATCCTGGACGGCAAGGCGACCCTGGCAACCATCAAGTCCGAACTCAGGCAACGCCTCGCGGCGCTGGCCGAGCGCGGCATCGTGCCCGGCCTGGGCACCGTGCTGGTGGGCGATGACCCGGGCAGCACCTGGTACGTGGCGGCCAAGCATCGCGACTGCGCCGAGATCGGCATCGCCAGCATCCAGCGGGAGTTGCCCGCCGGCACCAGCCAGACGGCCGTGGAGGAGGTGGTCGACGAGCTGAATGCCGACCCGTCCTGCACCGCCTTCCTGGTGCAGCAGCCGACCGGCCTGGACGAGTTCGCGATCCTGAGCCGGGTGGATCCGGTCAAGGACGTCGACGGCCTGCATCCGGTCAACCTCGGCGCCCTGGTGCTCGGCCGGGACGCGCCGCTACCCTGCACCCCGCTCGGCATCATCGAGCTGTTGCGCCGATACCAGGTGCCGATCGCCGGGGCTCGCGCGGTGGTGATCGGCCGCGGCCTGACGGTCGGCCGGCCGCTCGGGTTGCTGCTCACCCGGCGCAGCGAGAACGCCACCGTCACGCTGTGCCGCACCGGCACCCGGGACCTGGCCGCCGAGGTGCGCCGGGCCGACATCGTGATCGCCGCGGCCGGCGTGCCCGACCTGATCACCGCCGACATGGTCAAGCCGGGCGCCGCGGTGCTGGACGTCGGGGTCAGCCGGGTGGCCGGCAAGATCGCCGGCGATGTCGCCGCCGAGGTGGCCGAGGTCGCCGGCCACCTGGCCCCCAACCCGGGCGGGGTCGGGCCGATGACCCGGGCGATGCTGCTGAACAACGTGGTGGCCGCCGCCGAACGGCTCGCAGGGTAGCGGCGATGGTCGCCTGGTTTCACAGCCGGAACCTGCACGAGGGGCCGTTCGTCCTGGTGCTGCTGATCGAGCTGGCCGGCGTGCTGTCCGTCTCGCTCGCCCCGCAGCACTGGCTGCGCGCGGTCGGCGTGCTGACCGGCGGGATGGCGGTGGCCGGCTTCTTCCGGCTGGTGCTGTCCAACGACCAGGCCGGCATGCTGCGAGTCCGCCGGCGTACCTTCGACGTCGCCTGCTACTGGGGATTCGGGCTGCTGGCGCTGCTGTTCGCACTGGGCCTGCCCCGGCGCTGAGATCCCGCGGGTGAGCGGGCTCTCCCCGTCCGGCCGCCGAGCGGTTGGCCCGGTGCCAGGCGGTAATCTCGGGCACATGACTACACCCGTGAATGTCACCGTGACCGGCGCGGCCGGCCAGATCGGCTACAGCCTGCTGTTCCGGATCGCCGCCGGCCAACTGCTCGGCCCGGACGTGCCGGTGCGGCTGCGACTGCTGGAAATCACCCCCGCGCTCAAGGCCGCCGAGGGCACCGCGATGGAACTGTCCGACTGCGCCTTTCCGCTGCTGTCCGGCATCGACATCTTCGACGACGCCACCGCCGCCTTCGACGGGGTGAACGTGGCGCTGCTGGTCGGCGCCCGGCCACGCACCGCCGGCATGGAGCGCGGCGACCTGCTGTCGGCCAACGGCGGCATCTTCAAGCCCCAGGGCGAGGCCATCAATGCTGGCGCCGCCTCGGACGTGCGGGTGCTGGTGGTGGGCAACCCGGCCAACACCAACGCCCTGATCGCCGCCTCGCACGCCCCGGACGTGGGCAAGGACCGGTTCACCGCGATGATGCGGCTGGACCACAACCGGGCGATCAGCCAGCTGGCCGCCAAGACCGGCAACCCGGTCGCCGACATTCGCAAGATGACCATCTGGGGCAACCACTCCGCGACCCAGTACCCCGACCTGGTGCACGCCGAGGTGGCTGGGAAGAACGCCGCCGAGCTGGTCAATGACCGGGCCTGGCTGGAGAACGAGTTCATCCCGACGGTCGCCAAGCGCGGGGCGGCGATCATCGAGGCGCGCGGAGCATCCTCGGCCGCGTCGGCCGCCTCGGCTGCGATCGATCACGTCCATGACTGGGTCAACGGCACCGCCGAGGACGACTGGACCTCGGTCGGGCTGGTGTCCGACGGCTCCTACGGCGTCCCGGAGGGCCTGATCGCTGGCTTCCCGGCCCGCTCGGTGAACGGCAGCTGGCAGGTCGTGCAGGGTTTGGAGATCGATGAATTCTCCCGGGCCCGGATCGACGCCTCGGTGGCCGAACTGGTCGGCGAGCGCGACGCGGTGCGCGAACTCGGTCTGCTTTAGTCCTCTTTTCTTTCAGGCGCTGCGCCCGCGATGGGGCGCCTTGCGGCTTTACTCCCGAGCAGACGCCAAACTCCCCGAACAGACGCCAGGCTCGGCAGACGATATGTCCGCCGGGCCTGATGTCTGTTTGCGCTATGGCGCGAGAGCCCCGATCCACCGTAAAAATCACAGGAAACTCACGATCCGGTTGTGGTGTCGGTCACGAATGGCTGGTTGGGAACCGGCAGCACGCAACTCGGGGGAGGGGTGTATCGGCGCGACCTGGGTCCCAGTTCACTTCGCTTCTTGGGAAAGGTCACCACCGATGTCAGATTCCACCCGAAGAAACTTCCTGATCGCCTCCGGCGCGGGTGCCGCCGCGGTCGGAGTGGCGGCCGCCATGCCAGGCGTCGCCGCGGCCGCACCCGTGCCGGCCGCGCCACTGAGCACCCCGAAGAACGCCCAGCCGCTGGTTGCGCATATCGGCGACCCCAGCACCGGCACCATGTCGCTGTTCAGCGGCGAGCACGAGGTGCTGGTGCACGATCCCGAACTGGTGGCGCGTTTGACCAGAGCTGCCGTCGCCGGCTCGCAGCAGCGGGAGGCCTGATGTCCTCGCATCGCGAAGCCCCGGAGATCTCGAAGGACCCGGTTGCTGACAACACCGACGTCTACGCCTTCGTCAGCCCGGACCGTCCCGGCTACGTCACGCTGATCGCCAACTTCATCCCGTTCCAGGCACCGTTCGGTGGCCCGAACCTCTTCGAGTTCGGCGACGACGTGCTGTACGAGATCCACATCTCCAACTCGGGCACCGCCCGGGCCGACATCAGCTACCAGTTCCGGTTCAACACCAAGATCATCAACAAGACCACGTTCCTGTACAACACCGGCCCGATCGGCTCGATCACCGACACCAAGAACTGGAACCGGCCGCAGTACTACTCGGTCACCCGGGTCAGCCGCGGTGGCGATCACGGCTGGAACTGGGACCGCTCCGGTCACGGCGACGTGCTGGCCCACGGGCTGACCTGCCCACCGGTCAACGTCGGCGTCCGCAGCACCCCGAACTACGCCGACACCTTCACCAACGCCGCGGTACACAGTTTGGGCAATGGCCGCAAGGTGTTCGCCGGCCAGCGCTCAGATCCGTTCCACGTCGACCTGGGCAGCGTGTTCGATCTGGGCACGTTGCGCCCGTTCGAAGCTGCGCACCTGATTCCCTCGGCGGCGGCGATGGGTGTCAACGGCCTGCAGGGTTTCAACGTGCACACCATCGCGCTGCAGGTGCCGTTCTCCGACGTCGCCCGCAACGGCCACACGCCGCACGACGTGCTGGATGCCGGCTCGGTCATCGGGGTGTGGGCCAGCACCAGCCGGCGCGCGTCGAAGGTCCGGCACAACGGCCGCTGCGAGAACTACGGCCCGTACCAGCAGGTGTCCCGGCTCGGAAACCCGCTGTTCAACGAGGTGATCGTGCCGATGGCGGAGAAGGACGAGTGGAACTCGCTCGACCCGCACGGTGACGGCAAATTCGCCAAGTATGTGACCAAGCCGGAGCTGGCCGGCCTGCTGCCGGTGCTCTACCCGGGGGTGTTCCCGAAGCTGGCGGCCTACACCAAGCCGCGTGCCGACCTGCAGGCCATCCTGCTGACCGGCATTCCCAAGGGGGTGGTGCCAGGGTTCCAGAACAACACCGGACCGGTGCTGGCTGACATGCTGCGGCTGAACCTGGCCGTGCCGGCGTCGAAGGACCCGAACCCGATCGGCCTGGTGGCCGGTGATGCGGCAGGATTCCCCAATGGTCGCAGGCTGATCGACGACGTGGTGGCCATCGAGCTGAAGGCCGTCGCGGGCGCCACCATTCCGCTGGTCGATCCGTCGTTCACGCCGGACGCCGCCGCGGCCCAGCTCGTCGACGGCACGTCCAACACCAATGCGCCCTACCTGGCCAGCTTCCCCTACGTGGGAACGCCGGCCGGCGGGTACCAGACCAAGCCGGCGGTACCGGCGACCTGAGCGCGACCCGGGGGGGGGGGGGAAAAACCAGGACAGCCCGGTGTGGCCTTTTCTAT
>JBPCPA010000306.1:0-17288 GCA_050999655.1 Jatrophihabitans sp. | reverse complement strand
CGCTCAAGGTGGGCCCGAAGTCGGCCGGCGCCGAGCCGGGGCCGCTGTGCTACGGCAACGGCGGCAGCGAGGTCACAGTGACCGATGCCCACATGCTGCTCGGCCGGATCCCGCCGCACCTGCTGGGCGGCGAGGTCCCGCTGCAACCGGCGGCGGCCCGGGCCGGCCTGCTGGCGCTGGCAGCGAGGCTGAACCTGAGTCCGGAGGCCTGCGCCACCGGCGTGCTGGAGATCTCGGCGTGGAACCAGGCCAACGCGTTGCGCCAGATCACCGTCAAGCGCGGCCTGGACGTGCGCGATTTCGTCCTCACCACCTTCGGCGGTTCGGGATCGCTGCTGCTGTGCCGCCTCGTCGACATCCTGGGCCTGCGGGCGGTCCTGGTGCCACCCAATCCGGGCAACGTTTCCGCCTTCGGGTTGCTTACCGTCGATGTGCGCAACGACTACGTCCAGACCTCGGTGGCCAGGCACGACGAGCTGGCCTGCGCCGGCGTCGAGCGGACCTTCGCCGAACTGGCGGGCCAGGCGGGTCAGGCCTTGCTTCGCGAGGGATTCCCGCCCGAGCAGCATCGGTGCGCGCGCACCGCGGACCTGCGCTATTTCGGCCAGGCCTTCGAGGTGCGGGTGCCGGTGCCGGACGGCCCGCTGGACCAGCCGGCGCTGGACGCGGTTGCCGGTGCGTTCCACGACGCGCATCGCGACCTCTACGGCTACGACTTTCGCGACGAGCGCAGCCAGCAGGTGGAGTGGGTGAACCTGCGGGTCACCGGCATCGGCCCGATCCGGCGACCGGAGCTGCCGCCGCACCCGGCCCGCGCTGGCTCGCCGGCCAGGGCGCTGACCGGTAGCCGGCAGGTCTGCTTCGATGACCTCGGCTACCTGGAAACACCCCTGTACAGCAGGGTAGAACTTGGTTGTGGTGACGTGATCACGGGCCCGGCGGTGATCGAGGAGTTCGGCTCCACGGTGCCGCTGCACCCGGGCTTCCGGGCCGAGGTGGACCGGTTCGGCAACCTGCTGGTGACCAGGTCGGACGCCGAGCGGATGGTGGCGTGATGAGCGAGGCACTGTCGGCTGATCGCGGCCGCTCGGTCGACCCGATCGTGCTGGAGATCGTCCAGGGCAGCCTGGCCGCGGTCGAGCTGGAGGTCGAGACCGCCATCGCCCGGACGTCGCGCTCGCCGATGATCCGCGACGCCCACGACTTCCGGGCCGGTATCCACGACCGGTTGCTGCGCAAGCTGACCGGTCGCAGCTACTCGGCACTGGTGCACCCGATCGCGCGCGACTTCCCGCTGGCCGAGATGGTGCCCGGCGATGTGTTCTTCCACAACGACGTCTACCGCTCCGAGGGCGGCATCGGCCACCTGCCGGACCTGTGCGTCACCGTTCCGGTTTTCGCGCAAGGAGAAACCGGACCTGAGGTGGTGGCCTTCGTCCAGGCCTTCGGCCACCACGACGACATCGGCGGCTCGGTGCCGGGTTCGATGCCCAGCCACGCCACCAGCGTGTTCGAAGAGGGCCTGATGGTGCCGCCGATCAAGCTGTGGGACGCCGGCAAGCCCAACCGCGCCGCGCTGACCATCATGACGCGCAACTCGCGGATGCCCGAGTCGCTGGCCGCCGACCTGGATGCCGAATGCGCCGCCTGCCTGATGGGCTCGCGCCGGCTCACGGAGCTGTTTGACCGCTACGGCCGCGACACCATCGAGGC
The DNA here is from genome assembly GCA_050999655.1 of Jatrophihabitans sp. Lineage (GTDB taxonomy): Bacteria > Actinomycetota > Actinomycetes > Mycobacteriales > Jatrophihabitantaceae > Jatrophihabitans_A. Next base: position 15,575 of record JBPCPA010000306.1, on the reverse strand, counting down.
CTGCTTCGATCAGATCGTCGATCGCACCACCGACACCTACCGGCGCGAGATCCTCAGCAAGATCCCGGTCGGCAGCTGGACCTGGGAGGACTACGCGGAGCACGACGGCGTGGACGAGCCGAAGCTGCACACCCAGCGCATCACGCTGACCCGCACCGATGCCCAGGACCCCGGCGGGGAAAGGCTGATCCTCGATTTCAACGGCACCGCACCGCAGGCCAGGGGACCGATCAACCATTGCGCGAACTATGCCGACGGCAACTTCCTGAAGAAGTGGCTGGCGCCGATCCTGCGCAACCTCGCCGACAGCCCGGAGCGGATGGCCGAACTCGACGTCAATGAGGGGGTGGTGCCGCTGATCGAGATGCGCTTCCCGCCGCCGGGCACCCTGCTCACCCCGGTGTTCCCCGCGCCGACCAACGCCCGGACCTTCGTCATCCTGCGACTGCTGGGGGTGCTGGCCGGGGTGCTGGCCAAGGCAGTGGACGGTCGGATGCCCGCCGATCAGGAAACCATCCGCTACACCGGGGTGTACGGCAACGACCGGGACGGCAACCCCTACCTGATGCGCGAGGTGTTGGGCGGCGGCTCCGGCGGGCGCTACTACGCCGACGGGGAGGACACCATCCACGTGGTGCCGGACTCGCGCAACCTGCCAACCGAGTTCACTGAAGCCCGATTCCCTTTCCTGGTCGAGCGATTGGGCCTGGCGGTGGACTCCGGCGGCCCGGGGGAGTACCGCGGTGGCCTGGGCTACGACAAGCAGATCCGGATGCTGGCCGATGCCCACTTCATGTCGATCGCCGATCGCTCCATCCTGGCCTGCTGGGGTGTGAAGGGTGGCAAGGCGGGCCAGCCGTTCTCGGTGGTCATCGACCCGGGCGGCCCGAACGAGCGGGTGGTGGACGCCCTCGCCGACGCCGAGCCGGTCCGGGCCGGTGAGGTGATCCGGATCCGGACGACCGGCGGCGGTGGCTGGGGCGACCCGTTGCGCCGGGACCCGGCTGCGGTGTTGCGTGACGTGCGATGGGGCAAGGTGTCACCGGCCGCCGCCCGGTCCGACTACGGCGTGGTGCTCGGTGGGGCGCCCGGACAGCCGTCGCTCGACCCGGCCGGCACCGAGCGGCTGCGGGCTCGGCTGCGGGCGGCCCGGCCGGCCGAGCAGCCGTTCTTCGACCGCGGCCCCGGCTACGCCCGGCTCTCCGGCGGCCGGCAGTCGGCCAGCTGCGACCACCTAGGCTGATCGGATGAGCGTCCTGCGGTTGCGCACCGTCGACGCCTTCACCGACCGCGCCTTCGGCGGCAACCCGGCCGGCGTGATCCGGCTCGACGGGCTGCCCGAGCCGCCGCCGGAGCGCTGGCTGGCCGCGCTGGCAGCCGAGATCAATCTGGCCGAGACCGCGTTCGTGGCGGCCACCGATCACGGTGCCGCCGACTTCGGCCTGCGCTGGTTCACCCCGACGGTGGAGGTGGACCTGTGCGGGCACGCCACGCTGGCCGCCGCGCACTGCCTGTTCGCCGACGGGCTCCAAGGCCCGCTCAGGTTCGCCACCCGTAGCGGGGTGCTCACCGTCACCGCCCTGCCGGACGGCTCGCGGTGCATGGACTTTCCGGCCGGCCCGGCAACCCGGATCGTCGCGCCGCCAGGGCTGGCCGGCATTCTCGGGGCGGAGCCGGTCTGGGTCGGCCTCGGCGGCACCAACGACTACCTGGTCGAGCTGGCCGATGCCGCGACCGTGCGCTCGCTGGCACCGGACCTGGCCCGGCTGGCGAGGCTGCCTGTGCGGGGCGTGATGGTCACGGCGGCCTCCGACGTGCCGGAAGCCGATTTCGTGTCCCGCTTCTTCGGCCCGGCGGTGGGGGTTGCCGAGGACCCGGTAACCGGCAGCGCGCACACCGTGCTCGGCCCGTACTGGGCGTCCCGGTCAGGCAGGGACGAGCTGGTCGGCCTGCAGGTCTCACCGCGCACCGGCCTGGTCGGCGTCCGGCTGGTCGGCGATCGGGTGCTGCTCAGCGGCCGCGCGGTCACCGTGCTGGACGCCCGGTTGTCGGCCGAGGCGAGCGCGTTCGGGCAGTACCGGTGAGCCGGGCACGAGCGAGCGCCAGCCGGCCGCCGGGCACCTCTAGCCTGGGTCCATGACCGAACTGAACCCGGCCGGCGGCCCGCTGGCCGACATCGTGGTGCTGGACCTGTCACGCGCGCTGGCCGGCCCGCATGCGGCGATGATGCTCGGCGACCAGGGTGCCCGGGTGATCAAGGTCGAGGCTCCCGAGCACGGTGACGACACCCGGGGTTGGGGCCCGCCGTTCGTGCAGCCGGCCGGCGGCGAGCGTGAATCCACCTACTTCCTGTCCTGCAACCGGAACAAGGAATCCATCGCGCTGGACCTCAAGAGCTCGGACGGCCGGGCCACCCTCACCCGGCTGATCACCCAGGTGGACGTGCTGGCGGAGAACTTCCGGACCGGGGTGCTGGACCGGCTCGGCTTCGACGTCGCCCGGCTGCATGAGCTCAACCCGCGCCTGGTGATCCTGTCCATCACCGGCTTCGGTCACGATGGCCCGGAGGGCGGCCGCGCCGGCTATGACCAGATCGCCCAGGGCGAGGGCGGACTGATGTCCTTGACCGGCAACTCCCCGGACGAACCGACCAAGGTCGGCGCACCGATTGCTGACCTGCTGGCCGGTATGTACGGCGCGTTTGGCGTGGTGTCGGCGCTACACGAGCGCGACCGGACCGGCCGGGGAAAGGTGGTGCGCACCTCGCTGCTGGCCAGCGTGGTCGGCGTGCACGCCTTTCAGGGCACTCGCTACACGGTGGCAGGTGAGGTGCCTGGCGTGGCTGGCGCCCACCATCCGGCGATCTGCCCGTACGGGCTGTTTCACGCCGCCGACGGCATGGTGCAGATCGCCGTGGGCAGCGACCGGCTCTGGCAGGCCTTCGCGAAGGGTTTCGGCATTGACCGGCCGGACTGGGATCGCAATACCGACCGGGTGGCCGATCGGGACGCGGTGATCGAGGCGGTGAACGCAGCCTTCGGCCGCTATGACCGCGAGCAGCTGACGCCGCTGCTGGCCCGGCTGGGCATTCCGGCCGGCCAGGTCCGCTCACTGGATGAGGTCTACCAGTGGGACCAGACCAGGTCCCAGGGCCTGCTGGTCTCGGTCGAGCACAGCAGCCTGGGTGAGATCGTGCTGCCCGGGCCGCCGATCCGTTATGACGACGGGGGCCGGCTTGGCCACCTGGCGCCGCCGACCCTGGACGAGCACGGACCGGCGATCCGGCGCTGGCTGGACGAGGTGGCCGGCCCGACCACACCGGGACCGGCGGTCGATCGAAGCGCTACCTGAGCGAGTGGGCCGACTCGGCGGCGGCCGGCTCGCGGGTCCGAAACACCCGCCGCTCGTCGGCCTGCTGGCCGGCGGCACTGCTGTCCATCGGCGGCGCGAGGCAGACCCGGTCCCGGCCGCCGGTCTTGGCCTGGTAGAGCGCGATGTCGGCGGCATCGATGATGTCTTCCAGCTCGGTGCCGGCGGCCTCGCCCACCGCGATACCGACCGACACGGTCACCTGGACCAGGTCGGCCAGCGTGGCCGCGCTGATCCGATGCCGCACCCGCTCGCCGATGACCTGCGCGGCCGAGGTGTGCACGCCGGGCAGCAGCGCGATGAACTCCTCGCCGCCATAGCGGCCGACCGCGTCGTAACCACGTAGCTCCCGGGCCAGGATCTCCGCAACCGCCTTCAGGACGACGTCGCCGGCCAGGTGACCGTAGGTGTCGTTGACGTTCTTGAAGTGGTCGAGGTCGATCAGCAGCACCGCCGCCGGACTGCCCGCGCCCGCGCACTGGGCCAGGTGCTGGCGGGCGAGCAGCTGCCAGCCGCCGGAGTTCAGCAACCCGGTTTTGGCGTCGGTGCGCGCGCTGTGCTGCAACTCGGTGACCAGCGAGGCCCGGTGCAGGTTGGCAATCAGGATCAGGATGAACGGCGAGAGCCACACCGCGTGCAGCACCACGATGGCGGTCAGCGAGCCGAACAGCAGGGTCGAGTTCTCGTAGGTGACCTGATGCCGGTTGGGCAGCAGGCTGCGCCAGTTCGGCGGTTTGGTGACCAGTCGCAGGCAGATAAGCAGCAGTACCAGGTTGCTCAGGGTGTAGACGCCGAGGGTGGCCATCACCAGCAGCGCGCCGGCCGGCCCGATAGAGCTGAGCTGGCCGTGGCAGGCCGCGTACACCCCGCCGGCGGCGAAGGTCGCCAGCAGGGTGGCGCCGCCGGTGAAGGCCATCCGATACGGCCGGCCCACGCGCGCCCGCCGGGCCCGGATGAAGGTGTGCAGGTAGACGCCCAGGACCAGGGCGGCCGCCAGCTGTACCGGCAGGATCAGCACCCCGGCGAAGCAGAGCACCGAGTTCTGGTTCATCATCACGCCGTGGGTGGCCAGGTACTGGCTCAGCCGCTCGATCCGGTCACAGGCCTCGCCATACAGCACCGACATGGTCAGCAGGGTTGCAGCCCGGAGGACGTCCAGATGGCCGAAGGAACTCAGTTCGAAGGTGGCCGCGGTCAGGCACAACGCCAGCAGTTCGGTACCGAGCAGGTACCCCACCGCAGCCGGGCTGAGTCGCCACAACGACCAGTCGGCCAGCCACCTTCCCGCCCGCGCCGGCATAGCTAACCGTCGCCATACGCGGACTGAACGACCACCACAGCTAATCTCTCTATCTCACATACATGCCCGAAAGGGTCCGAATACAGCCGCTCCGCAACCGCCCGACTCTCGATCGAACGGTTGTTAAGCGGACGTTAACCCTAACGTACAGGAGGTGGCACTATGCGGCACTACGCTTGGATATAAAAAGTCAATCAATTTTCTGAGTTCTCTGCTCCATCCGCGAGGTGGCACCGGTTTCCGGTCAGCCGAGCACGCCCGTGGGCATGTCCGGCCCACGGGCCGGCAGCCTGCTGTGGTGCAGCTCCGCCGTAATGCTGTTGCGGCGCGCCCGCGCAGCCCCGCTGCCGCAATTCAACCAGCTAGAGCTGGCGCGCGCGGACCGTTTCGTGTCGATTGCCGGACGTAGTCCACGATTGCCTGGTGTCGGTTACCAACAAACCCCGATGCCCTTGGCGATGATCGCCAATGCCTGCACCGGTGCTGCTTGACAGGGTGGACGGCACTGGGTCCGCTGCTGTCGCCGTGAGGAGTCGCGTGCGCGTCGTTATCGCGTTGGGTGGAAACGCGATGACCGCTCCGGACGGTTCGGCCCGACCGGCCGACCAGCGCGCCGCCATCGAGCAGGCCGCCGAGCCGATCGCGCAGCTGGTGTCGGTCGGGCATCAGGTGGTGATCACCCACGGCAACGGTCCACAGGTGGGCAACCTGCTGGTGAAGAACGAGCTCGCCGCCTCGGTGGTGCCGCCGGTCCCGTTGGACTGGTGCGGCGCGCAGACCCAGGCGACCATCGGTGTGCTGATCCTCAACGCCCTCGACGGAGCGCTGGCGAGAAGAGGTAGCCCGGCTCGTACCGCAGTGCTGGTCTCGCGCACCAGGATCACCGAGGACGACCCGGCCTTCGGTCGGCCCAGCAAGCCGATCGGCCGGTATCTGCCCGAGTCCGAGGCCGGGGTGATGATCGCGCACGGGCAACACTGGCAGGACCGGGGCGAGCAGGGCTGGCGGCGGGTGGTCGCCTCCCCGGAGCCGGCCGAGTGTCTGGACTCGCCGGCCGCGCTTGCGTTGCTGACGGCTGGCTTCGTGGTGGTCTGCTCGGGCGGCGGCGGCATCCCGGTGGTCCGGACCACCGCCCATGGCTACAGCGGGGTCGAGGCCGTGATCGACAAGGACCTGACCGCGGCGTTGCTGGCGGTGTCGCTGGCCGCCGACCTGCTGATCATCGCCACCGACGTCGAGCAGGTGATGCTCGGTTGGGGCACCGAGCGGGCCACGCCACTGGGCTCGATCGCCCTGGCCGAGCTCGAGCGACTGGCCGCCGCCGGCGCGTTCGCCAGCGGCAGCATGGCCCCCAAGGTCAGCGCCGCCTGCCGGTTCGTCAGCAAGACCGGGCGCCGAGCCTGCATCACCTCGCTTGCGCACATCGCAGAGGCCTGGCACGGCCGCCGCGGCACTATCGTTCATCCCGACGAAGGAGAGTCTGTTGCCTGATCCGATCGAGGTACGCAAGGTCCCGCTGCACAGCGTCTCTGACGCCAGCGAGTTCGCCACCCTGATCGACACCGGGGTGATCGAGGCCGATCGGGTGATCGCGGTGATCGGCAAGACCGAGGGCAACGGCGGTGTGAACGACTACACCCGGATCATCGCCGACCGGGCTTTCCGTGAAGTGCTGCTGGCCAAGGGCAGCCGGCCGGCGGCGGCGGTCAAGCAGATCCCGATCGTCTGGTCCGGCTGCACTGACGGGGTGATCTCGCCGCACGCGACCATCTTCGCCACCGTCGACCCGGCCATCGCGCCGGCCACCGACGAGCCGCGACTGACCGTCGGGTTCGCCATCAGCGAGGTGCTGCTGCCTGAGGATATCGGGCGGACCGCCATGATCGACAAGGTCGCGGCCGCCGTCCGGATCGCGATGCAGCGGGCGGGCATCACCGACCCGGCTGACGTGCACTACGTCCAGACCAAGACCCCGCTGCTGACCATCGACACCATCTCCGATGCCAAGAGGCGCGGCCACGACGTGTTCACCGAGGACACCCTGCACTCGATGGACGTCTCCAACGGCTGCACCGCGCTCGGGGTGGCGGTGGCGCTGGACGAGATCGAGATGCCGAGCGACGCCGACGTGATGCGCGACCGGTCGCTGTACTCCTCGGTTGCCTCGTGCTCCTCGGGCGTCGAGCTGGACCGGGCCCAGGTGGTGGTGGTCGGCAACGTCCGCGGCATCGGCGGCCGGTACCGGATCGGGCACTCGGTGATGACCGACGCGCTGGACGCCGACGGCATCTGGGCAGCCATCGCAGACGCCGGCCTGGCGCTGCCCGACCGGCCGCGCACCGCCGATCTGCACGGCCAGCTGGTCAACGTCTTCCTCAAGTGCGAGGTGAGCCAGGACGGCATGGTGCGAGGGCGGCGCAACGCGATGCTGGACGACTCCGATGTGCACTGGCACCGCCAGATCAAGGCCGCCGTCGGGGGCGTCACCGCGTCGGTGACGGGGGATCCGGCGGTGTTCGTCTCGGTGTCAGCGGCACATCAGGGCCCCGATGGCGGCGGCCCGGTCGTAGCCATCGTCGATGCCGGCTGAGCCGACCGCTCAGGCGACCGGGCGGACGTGGTTACCAGCGGGTAACATAGTTGCTTGCCGTCCAGGGAGGGCCACCCGATGCCACAGCTGCCGGCGGTGCTGCCGCTGTACCGAGCGCTGGCCGGCTGGCCGTTCGGTAGGCAGCTGTTCTCCATTGCCTTCGCCGCGAAGGCACCGTACTTCCGGACCGTCCGGCCCTACTTCACCGAACTGCGGCCGGACTACGCCGAGGTGCGCCTACGCAAGCGCCGGCGGATCCACAATCACCTCAGGACCGTCCACGTGATCGCGATCGCGAACGGGCTGGAGGCGGCGATGGGCGCACTGGCCGAGGCGAGCATCCCGCCGGGACGTCGCTGGATCCCCAAGGCCATGCAGTTGCGGTACACCGCACTGGCCGATTCGGACATCGTCTGCACCGCCGAGACGGCCGGTGCGGACTGGAGCGCGGCGCAGGTATCGGTGCGGGTGACCGCGCGGCGGGCCGATGGCACCGTGGTGGTCAGCGGCACCATCGAGTTGCACATCTCGGACCGGACGCCCGGGGCGGTGCGGCCGGTCGCCCTGCCGGCGATTGAGCGTCGGCCGCCTCGGTAGGCTCGGCGGCGATGAAGACCTTCGACGAGCTCTTCGCCGAACTGAGCCGGCGCCAGATCGAGCGGCCACCCGGTTCGGCCACCGTGCTGGCCCTGGATGACGGCATCCATGCACAGGGCAAGAAGGTGGTCGAGGAGGCTGCCGAGGCCTGGATGGCCGCCGAGCACGAGTCGGCGGACCGCACGGCAGAGGAGATCAGCCAGCTGCTCTACCGGATCCAGGTCCTGATGCTGGGTAAGGGCCTGAACCTCGATGACGTCTACCGCTACCTGTAGGCCGACCTAAGTGAGCTGACATGAGCGCTGCCGAACTTCTGCGGATTGCGGTTCCGAACAAGGGCTCGCTGTCCGAGCCGGCTGCATCGATGCTGCGTGAGGCAGGCTATCGCCAGCGCAACGACAGCCGCGAGCTGGTCCTGCAGGACCCGGACAACGGCACCGAGTTCTTCTTCCTCCGCCCGCGCGATATCGCGATCTACGTCGGATCCGGTCGACTCGACGTCGGCGTCGCCGGCGAGGATCTGCTACTGGACTCCGGGGCGAAGGCCGAGGTGATCCTGCAGTTGGGCTTCGCCAGCTCGACGTTCCGGTTCGCCGCGGCGGCCGGTTCGGCCGCCGGCCCGGCCGACCTGGCCGGCCGCCGGATCGCCACCGCCTACCCGGGCCTGCTGAGCCACTACCTGGCCGCCCGCGGCATCCAGGCCGACGTGATCACCCTGGACGGCGCGGTCGAAACCGCGGTCCGCCTCGACGTGGCCGACGCGATCGCGGACGTGGTGGAGACCGGCACCACGTTGCGAGCGGCCGGCCTGGAGACCTTCGGCGAGCCGCTGTTCCAGTCCCAGGCCGCGCTGATCCGCCGGCACGGCTCGCCGACCTCGGCGCCGGTCGAGCAGCTGGTACGCCGATTGCAGGGGGTGATGATTGCCAGGCAGTACGCGCTGATGGACTACGACATTGCCGACGAGCTGGTGGAGCAGGCGGTCGCGATCACCCCCGGCTTCGAGTCGCCGACCGTGTCGCCGCTGCGCACCCCCGGCTGGTCGGCGGTCCGTGCGATGGTGCCGCGCCGCGACACCAACCGGATCATGGACGAGCTCTGGGACACCGGCGCCCGAGCGATCCTGGTCACCGACATCCACGCCTGCCGCCTGTGAGCGCCGATCGGGCTGCCGGGCCGGTCCTGGCCAGACCCGTCACCTCGGCGCGGATCGCGAGGGTGATCGCGGCGCTGGTGCTGGTGGCCTTCCTGATCATCGCCCTGGTGCTCAAGCACAGTACCGACGGGGTGAGCTTCACCGACTCCGACCAGTTCGGCGTCGCCGGCACCGGGGTGCTGGTGGCAATCGGCATCCTGACCCTCACCAGGCCCAGGCTGCGAGCCGATGCCGCCGGGGTCGACCTCCGCGGTTTCTTCGGCAGTTTCCGGCACGTGGACTGGGACCTGGTCACGGTGGTGGAGTTCCCGCCGAAGGTGCGCTTCGCGCGCCTGGTGCTGCCCGGCGACGAGCTGATCGTGCTGTACGCGGTGCAGCGGGCCGACGCCGAGCGCAGCGTCGCGGTAATGCGCCAGCTGCGCTCGCTGCACGGCGCCTACCGCGCGGCCGCCGGCCGCTAACGTCCCCGCGCCAGGTCGAGCGCCGCGGGGTCGGGTCGTGCCGGGTTCGGGGCCCAGCCAGCCGCCGGCCTCAGCTGTGGGTGAAGCTGGCGAAGGTGGCGGTGGCGTCCCAGATCTTCTGGTAGCGCACCCCCTCGGCCTCGTCCACCGCGGCATACATCGTGCCCGGTCCGGCATAGATGCCGACGTGATAGACCGAGCCGATGCTGTCGTGGAAGAACACCAGGTCGCCGGGGACCGCACGTCCGGAAGCGATCATCCGGGCCGCCCGGAACTGGTCCTGGGCCACCCGAGGGGTGCTGAGGCCGGCGGCCAGCCAGTAGGTGTACTGCACCAGCCCGGAGCAGTCGAAGCCGATCTTGGGATCCTCGGCGCCCCAGACGTACCTCAGACCGACGTAGCTGGCCGCCAGGGTGGTGACCTTCTTGTTCGCCGCCGGGATTGCCGGGGCCGGCCCGCTCGGCATCGCCACCGCGGGCGTCGACAACGCCGCGCAGCCCAGGTACCTGTTGGTTCCGATGCCGATGTTGACCGCCCACACGCAGATGTTGTGCGCCCCGGCCGCGGTGGGCACCGCGAAGGAGAAGCCGGCCCGGGCGCCAGCCAGCTTGCTGGCCACCAGATCCGGTCGGGCCAGGTTGGCCGACACCGTTCGCGCCGAGGCGCCGTCGAGGTAGCCGACCACGTTCAGCGAGGCGGCCCGGTTGTCCGGATCCGAGGCCCAGCCGGTCACCCGCAGGCCGGTGGCACTCTCGGCGACCGCCGACTGCAGCGCCCCGGACGGGCTGTGCGCGGCGATCTGGGCCGCGGTCAGCGGCACCGGCCCGATGCGGATCACCGCGCAGCCCAACTGCTTGTTGGCCCCGACCCAGAGGTTGGCGGCGAGGACGCAGACCGTGTGTAGGCCGTTCGCGGCGATCGTGGTGTTCAGCAGGTAGCCCTGGTTCGGGCCGGTGTGCCGGGCGGCCACCACGTCCGGCCGGGGCTGGCTGGCGAGCTTGGTCAGCGCCGCGGGCCTGGCGTCCACGCTCGCGCTGATCGCCAGTGGCTGGCTCAGCGCGTCCGGGTCGGCCGCCCAGCCGGTCACGGTCAGGACGGTCCCCGAAACCGCGGTGTGATCGAGCATGCCGAACGGGCTGTGCGCGGCGACGATGGCCGGGGTCAGGCCGGCAACCGAGACGCTCAGGCAGCCGAGCAGACCGGCCACCCCGGCACCGACATTGCCGGCGCTGGCGCACACCAGATGCTGACCCGGGCCGGCGGGCAGGCTGGCCGCGAAGCCGGCCCTGGGGCCGACCCCGCGAGCGGCCGAGGCGTCCGGGCGGGCGACCGCTGACACCACCTGGCCGGCAGTGGCACCGTCGACGGTGAAGCTGATGGTCAGCGACTGGCTCAGCAGATCCGGGTCACCGGCCCAGCCCTGGACGGTGATCGCGCTCTGGCCGACCGCCACCGCCCGGTCCAGATGGCCGAACGGATCGTGCGGGCTGGCCGCGGTCGCCGCCAATGGCACCAGGCCGAGCGAGGCGGCCATGACCGCGGCCGTTGCGGTGCCCAACTGCCGAGTGCGACGCCGCATGCCGGCCGTCCTCAGCAGGCTGAACGGGGTGGTGGGAATGGGTGCGGCGTGGCGGCCGGGAACACGGTGAGTCACGAAACGATCCTGTCCTGTGGCGCTGACGTACCCCCGCACGTGAACAGAGCGTAAGACAATGTAGGGGATTTTGTAGCCGAACGACGAAATGACCTGGCCGGACGAGCACCGTCGTCGATTACCGTCTGTGACAACATCGCTGTAGCGGTTGAGGGCCGTCGATGTCAGTAACCGGCTCAGTCGCCGGGGTGCGGTGTCCTCGGTTCGCACCTCGGTGGGTCGGCGTGGCCGCCAGATTGCCCTGATGTTGGGAGCTGGCGTGGCGCGCTGCTACCCTTGCTATGCGACCCGCCCGTCCGCCGCCGTCAGGCAGCGCCGGGTGTGCAAGCGGAAGCTCACCAGTTTCCCACCCGATCTGCCCCCGGCAGCCGGGTTCGGTCCAGCACCGCCCCCGGGTGGTGTCGCGGCACTCGCGTCCGGCCTACCGGTCGAGCGGGCCTCGCGTGGATCGCTAGTGGATACCCGGCCCCGACTGCACTGGTTGCAGCGGGGCCGTTGTCATGTGGCGGCCAGCGACGCTCCCACCGGGTGTTGCCGGCCGGCAGAGGCGAGGCGGCCGCGGCATTGACAAGGACAACCTAGGAGGCCCCATCAGCTCTGAACCCCGGATCAACGACCGGATCCGCGTTCCCGAGGTCCGGCTCGTCGGACCTGAGGGTGAGCAGGTCGGCATCGTACCGATCGGCAAAGCCCTCGAACTGGCAGCAGAGGCAGATCTCGACCTGGTCGAGGTGGCGCCGATGGCCCGCCCGCCGGTCTGCAAGCTCATGGACTTCGGCAAGTTCAAGTACGAGAGCGCGCAGAAGGCCCGCGAGGCTCGTCGCAACCAGACGCTCACCGTGATCAAGGAAATGAAGCTCCGCCCGAAGATCGACCCGCACGACTACGCCACCAAGAAGGGTCACGTCGAGCGGTTCCTGAAGCAGGGTGACAAGGTCAAGATCACGATCATGTTCCGTGGTCGCGAGCAGTCCCGACCCGAGCTTGGCTTCCGGTTGCTGCAGAAGCTGGCCGAAGACATCACCGAACTCGGTTTCGTGGAGTCCTCGCCCAAGCAGGACGGCCGCAACATGGTCATGGTCGTTGCCCCGCACCGTTCTACCAAGCCAGCAGCAGTCCGGCCGGTGAAGGCTGCCGACCCGGCCGTCGAGGAGCCGGCCCAGTAGGCGAGCGCCGCGCTGGGCTGAACCCGCCAGTTGGCTCGACGCCGACCAGCACCCACGATTAAGGATCATCAATGCCGAAGAACAAGAGCCACTCCGGGATGAAGAAGCGCGTCAAGATCACCGGCAGCGGCAAGTTGCTGACCGAGCGGGCGGGCAAGCGCCACCTGCTCGAGCACAAGGCCTCCAAGGTGACCCGTCGCCTCACCGGCACCGAAGAGATCGCCGCCGTCGACGTCCCGCGGGTCAAGCGCCTGCTCGGACGCTGACCCTCCCGCCAGCTCACCGCTGATCCGGCGGCCTGACCCCAGGCCCCCGTTCGGCCCGATGAACAAGGACTATCAACGTGGCACGCGTCAAGCGGGCGGTCAACGCCCAGAAGAAGCGCAGGACGACTCTCGAGGCAGCCTCGGGCTACCGGGGCCAGCGGTCTCGGCTCTACCGCAAGGCCAAGGAGCAGCTGCTCCATTCGGCCACCTACTCCTACCGTGACCGCAAGGCGCGCAAGGGCGACTTCCGCCAGTTGTGGATCACCCGGATCAATGCCGCGGCCCGCGCCAACGACATGACCTACAACCGGTTCATCCAGGGCCTGCGGCTGGCCGGCGTGCAGACCGACCGCAAGATCCTGGCCGACCTCGCGGTCAACGACGCTCCGGCCTTCGCTGCCCTGGTCGCGGTCGCCAAGCAGGCCGTCGCGGCCGAGGGCATCGGCGGCGCCGCCGCCCAGGCTCCCGCCGCGTAGCACGTTCTTGGTGCTGTCGGACGCCAACGCCCGGCTCGCTGCGGCCCGTGGACTCACCAGTCCGCGGGCCCGCCGCGAGGCCGGGCGGTTTCTTGCCGAAGGACCGCAGTCGCTCAGCCAGGCACTGCGCCGGCCGGGGGTGGTGCTCGAGGTCTTTGCGACCGAGCAGGCGGTGGCACGCTACGGCGACCTGCTGGCCGACGTGCCGGACGGTTCGCTCAGCCTGATCAGCGACCGGGCCGCCGCCGCGCTGAGCGAGACCGTGCACCCGCAGGGCCTGGTCGCGGTCTGCCGGACCGTTGACCTCACCCTGTCGCAGGTGCTTGCGGCCGGACCCCGGCTGGTGGTGCTGCTGGTCGCGGCCAACGACCCGGGCAATGCCGGCACGATCCTGCGTACCGCTGATGCCGCCGGAGCCGACGCGGTGCTGTTCGCGGGCGAATCGGTGGACCCCTACAACGGCAAGGTGGTCCGCGCCAGCGCGGGCAGCCTGTTCCACCTCGACCTGGTCACCGGCCTGGAGCCGAGGCAGGCGATCCAGGCATGCCGGGGCGCCGGATTGCTCACGGCTGCGACATCCTGCACCGGCTCGACCGATCTGGACGAGCTGGCCGACGCCGGTGGCCTGGCGGGTCCGACCGCCTGGATCTTCGGCAACGAGGCCCGGGGCCTGGACCCGGAACTGCTCGCGCTGGCCGAGCGCGCCGTCCGGGTTCCCATCCATGGCGCGGCCGAGAGCCTGAACCTGGCCGCCGCCGCGGCGGTATGCCTGTACAGCTCCGCGCGCGAGCAGCGTCGCGCCGCCTCCGAGCGCCAGTAGCGGCCACGCCCGAGAGCTGCCGCACGTGGATGGCGCTCGGCCCCGGCAAACCGACTGTGCGGCTCTCCTAGACTTGGCCTGGGCGGACCCGCTCACACCATCGGCATCCGTCTCCGCAGCTGTCGTCGCACCCGAAGGGCTCGCATGTCTGGCGCCAACACCTCCTATGACCCCAAACAGGTCGCAGCACTCTCGCCCGAGGCGCTGCGAGAAGGAGTCACGGCGGCCCGGTGGGCCTTTGCCGAGGCCGGCGATCTCGACCAGCTACGCGCCGCGCAGACCGCCCACCTGGGCGACCGGTCACCGCTGGCGCTGGCCAACCGGGAGATCGGCGCGCTACCACCGGCCGCCAAGTCCGAGGCCGGCAAGCGGATCAACGCCGCGCGCACCGAGGCCCGCCAGGCGCACGCCGCCCGGCTCGAGGAGCTGGAGGCCGCGCGCGACGCAAGGGCGTTGAGCGAGGAATCGGTGGATGTCACGCTGCCCTGGGATCGCCGCCAGTCCGGTGCCAGGCACCCGCTGACCACCACCCAGGAGCTGGTCGGCGACGTGTTCACCGCGATGGGTTGGGAGGTTGCCGAGGGGCCGAAGGTCGAGGCCGAGTGGTTCAACTTCGATGCCCTCAACATCGGGGTGGACCATCCGGCGCGCTCCCTGATGGACACCTTCTTCGTGCAGGGTGCCGACGGCTCGTCCGACAGTGGCCTGGTGCTGCGCACCCACACCTCGCCGGTGCAGGCCCGGGTGATGTTGAGCCGCACCCCGCCGATCTACATCGTCTGTCCCGGCAAGGTCTTTCGCACCGACGAGCTCGATGCCACCCACTCGCCGGTGTTCCATCAGCTTGAGGGCCTGGTCATCGACAAGGGCATCACCATGGCCCATCTCAAGGGCACCCTGGATCACATGGCCGAGGCGTTCTTCGGCCCCGGCATCGTGACCCGGTTGCGTCCGTCCTACTTCCCGTTCACCGAGCCGAGCGCCGAGCCTGACCTGCTGTGCTTCGTCTGCCGGGGCGAGTCGGTCGGCAATCCGGACCGTCCGTGCCGGACCTGCGACAGCGAGGGCTGGATCGAGTGGGGCGGCTGCGGCATGGTCAACCCGCGGGTGCTGCGGGCTTGTGGGATCGACCCCGAGGTGTATTCGGGCTTCGCGTTCGGGATGGGAATCGAGCGCACCATGATGTTTCGCAACAGCTCCGCCGACATGCGCGACATCGTCGAGGGTGACGTGCGGTTCACCCAGGCCTTCGGAATGGAGGCCTGAGATGCGGGCACCGGTGTCCTGGATCGGCGAGCACGTCGAGCTGCCGGACGGCCTGACCGGCCGCCAACTCGGCGACGCACTCGTCCGGGTCGGCCTGGAGGTCGAGCGGGTCGAGTCGGCCGCCGACGGCATCGGCGGGCCGCTGCTGATCGGCCGGGTTCGGGCGATCGAGGAGTTGACCGAGTTCAAGAAGCCGATCCGCTACTGCCAGGTGGACGTGGGTGAGCCGGCGCCGCGCGGCATCGTGTGTGGCGCGCGCAACTTCGCCCAGGGCGATCTGGTCGTGGTCGCGCTGCCCGGCGCGGTGCTGCCCGGACCGTTCCCGATCGCAGCGCGACCTACCTACGGCAAGGTCTCTGACGGCATGATCTGCTCGGCGAAGGAACTCGGCCTGGGCACCGACCATGCCGGCATCCTGGTGCTGGCCCAGGGGGCGGCGGAGACCAGCCAAGAC
>JBPCPA010000250.1:0-6593 GCA_050999655.1 Jatrophihabitans sp. | reverse complement strand
TGACAGGGCGGCGCGCTAACCAACTGCGCTACGGGGCCTCGTGTGCTGCCGGCGGACCGGCAACCTGCAAGACCTTACTACCTTTGCGATTCCCAAAGGAACGTACCCCCAACGGGATTCGAACCCGTGCTACCGCCGTGAAAGGGCGGCGTCCTAGGCCACTAGACGATGGGGGCCTACCTGCGACAACCGTTTGATCCTAGCCCCCGTTGAAGGCTCGTTCAGCATAGGGGACGCCTGGTTGAGGTACCTAACGGGCAGGTTGGCGGCCATCATCCTTCGGTGCTCAGTGGGTCTTGCTGTCGGCCGGCAGCAGCTCATAGCGCGGGTTTGCCAGGGCCAGGTGGCCCTTGTACTCCCCGACCGTGCCGGTCACCCGGACCAGCGAACCGGGCTCGATGCCAGGGATCCGGGTGCGGCCGAAAAAGAGCAATCGCATCCCGCCGGAGGAGTCGAAGACCTGCGCCTCCAGCGATTTGCCGGCGGCGGTGCCGACCTGGACGATCTTGATCCGGCCCTCGATGGTCACCCGCTGCTTCCACTTCACCGAGGCGATCGGCAGCACGCCGTTCTCGTCCGGCTCGCCGAACTCGTCGTCATGCACCGCCGACGCCGGGTCGGGGTCACCGTCAGAGATGGCGGTGGACTCATCCGTCAGCGCCGCGCGCTCCATCGCCTTGGCCCGCTGCCGCTCCAGCTCCTCCTCCTGCATCGCGTCCAGGGTGGGGTCGAAGGGCACGATGGTCGCCGATACGTGCGGGATCTTGGCCATCGCCGCGGCGATCCGGTCGGCGGTCCGGTCATGCAGGATGCGCTGGGACACCCGCTTGAACGTCCGGCGGGGCAGCAGCACCGTTACTTCGGCCCGTTCGCCGACCACCGCGCTCAGCGCGGTCTCGGCCACCGCCCTGATCAGCCGGCGGTCCGGGCACTCGACGATCTCCAGCGGCACCCGCTCACCGAGGCCCCGGTCGATCCAGGATTCCTGCAGCTCGTCGGCGCGGTCGCTGTCCAGGGAGATGTGCACCGCGCGTAGCTCGGTGGGACGCAGGCTGCCGGCGTAGCGCAGCGCACGCACCACCGCCAGGTCGAGCCGGTCCACCAGGACCAGCACCACGTGCCTGGCGTAGTTGGGCACCCCCGCGCCGCGTTTGCCGAGCGCGGAGGTCACCAGGTCCAGCGAGCGGGCCTCGGCCCGGTACTGACTGTTGAGCCGCATCAGCAACAACCACAGCAGCGGCGCCAGCACCAGCACCAGCCAGGCGCCCTCGGTGAACTTGACCACGGCGGTGATCAGCACGATGGTCAGCGACAGCCCGCCGCCGGAGGCGTTGATCCACCACTTGTACTTCCAGCCGGCTTGCTTGTGAATGGTGTGGTATTTCGCCATCCCGAAGCCGGCCAGCGTGAAACCGGTGAACACGCCGAGGGAGTAGAACGGCACCAGCTTGTCGACGTTGGCCTTGCCCACCACCAGCAACGCCATCGAGAACAGCGTCAGCACGAAGATGCCGTTGCTGAAGGCCAATCGGTGTCCGCGCCGGGTCAGCTGCCGGGGCAGAAACGAGTCCTCGGCGACGAAGTTGGCCAGGAACGGAAAGCCGGTGAACGGGGTGTTCGCGCCGGTGAACAGGATCAGCGCGGTGGCCACCTGCACGATCACGAAGCCGACCTGACCGATCAGGCCGCTGCCGAGCGCGGCCTTGGCGACCTGGGAGATGACGGTGGGCGAGCCCTCGGTGAACGGTGCCGCATGCGTCTGCATCGACAGCCAGCCGACCCCGACCACCAGGAAGGCCAGCATCATCGACATGATGCCCAGCGTCCGGCGGGCGTTGGGTCCCGGCGGGGTCTTGAAGGCGCTGACGCCGTCAGAGATCGCCTCCAGCCCGGTCAGCGACGAGCCACCGTTGGCGAATGCCTTGAGCAGGAAGAAGATCCCCAGCCCGGACAGGATGCCGTAGCCCTTGTCGTGCACCGGCAGCTGGCCGGAGCGTTCCATCGCGTAGTGCGGCAGGTCGCCGAAGATCTCTCGGATGACGCCGACCACGATCACCACCGACGTCGCGCCGAAGAAGAAGTAGGTCGGGACGGCGAAGGCCTTGCCGGCCTCGCGGATGCCGCGCAGGTTGCCGAAGGCCAGCAACATCACGATGACCAGCGTCATCTCGAGCTTGTACGGTTTCAGGCTCTCGATGGTGGAGGTGATCGCGGCGACCCCGGCGGCGGCCTGCACCGCGACGGTGACGATGCAGTCGATGAGCAGGGCCACGGCCGCGATCTGGGCGGTCTTGTAGCCGAAGTTCTCCCGGCACACCACGTAGCTGCCACCGGCCCGCGTGTAGACCATCACCACCTCGCGGTAGGACAGCGTCATCAGGGTCAGGATGATCAGGATGACCGCGGTCATCGGCGCCAGGATGTGGAAGCCGGCCAGCCCGAAGATGCCCAGCAGGACGATCAGCATCTCTTCGGTGCCGTAGGCCGAGGAGGAGATGCAGTCCGAGGACAGCACGCCGAGCGCGATCTTCTTCGACAGCTTCTCTTCGTGCAGCTGCGAGCTGACCAACGGCGGCCCGAGCAGCACCCGCTTGATCCGGTAGCCCAGCCGCTCGGGGACAGAGACGGTCGAGGCCAGCGCCGGGGCAGCCGCCTGCTCGCTCCGGCTGGTCTGCACGTGGGTCATGGCGATGAGGCTACGACCTTGCCAGCCACGCCGTGCCGCAGGCAGCCCGGCGTCGACTCACCAGCCGGGAGCCGGACGGATGACACCCACCGGCTCGCCGCCGCCGAACACCGGTTGCCGGGCCAGGTCGGCCAGCCGTGCGGGGTCCACCCCGAGCCGGTGCAGCGCCCAGGCCGCGGCGCAGTCGGCCGCGCGCATCGCGCCGTCGTCGATCTTGCAGGCCAGCGCCCCGCCGTCGGGCAGCGCCGCGGCGTAGACCCCCTCGGCCCCGTCCTTGGCGATCAGGCCGGGCACCGCCTGCAGCAGTCCGGTCACCGGCCGGCCCGAGCCGCCGATCAGTTCCGGGTAGCCCCGGATCGCCTCCGCGACCTGGCGCAGCGCGCCGGTGCCGGTGGCGATCCGGCTGAACGCGCGGGCCACCCCGAGCAGGCTGAGGCCGAACAGCGGCGCCCCGCAGCCGTCCACCGCCACGGCCGCGATCGGCTCGCCGGTCAGCTCGGCCACCGCGGCGCCCAGTTGCCGCTGCAGCGGATGGCTCGGCGCCAGGTAGCCCGACAGCGACCAGTCGTTGGCAAGGCAGGTCAGCAACATCGCGGTGTGCTTACCCGAGCAGTTCATCGCCAACCTGGTCTCGGCCAGCCCAGCGGCCAGGTAGGCCCGCCGCTCGGCCAGACCGGCGGGCAGGTCGGGCGGGCAGTCCAGGTCGTCCTCGGTCAGGCCGGCCGAGGCCAGCATGGCCAGGATCAGGTTGCGGTGCTGCACCGATCCGGAGTGTGACGAGGTGGCCAGCGCCAGCTCCGGGCCGTCCAGTCGCAGGCCGGCCCGCAGCATGCCGACCGCCTGCACCGGTTTGAGCGACGAGCGGGCGAAGATCGGCTGGGTCGGCTCGCCGAGTTGAAAGCTGATCCGGCCGTCGGCGTCGAGCACCACCAGGTGGCCGGTGTGGACGGACTCCACCGTGCCGTTGCGCTCGACCTCGACCAGTCGCACTCCGTTGGACAGTCTGATCACACCGGCGATTCTTGCCGACGCCGCCGGGCCGGGTGTCGGCGGTAGCCGGTCGGCTCAGTCCAGTTCAGTCCAGCGGCCGCATCCCCAGCAGCCGCAGCCCGGCCACCGATGGGCCGTCCTTCTCGATGACCGCGGTGATCCAGCCGCCGTCGCGGCCGTGCTGGCGCAGCGTCTCGGCATCGGCGGGCAGATCGACCGGGCCGAACTCCCGCTGCTCCCAGTTCATCCGGGCCCGGTGCCCGGCCTGGGCCATCGGTAGCACCGAGGCACCGGCGGCCAGGCCGTCCCGGCTGCTGGTCAGCCACGAGATGGCGTCGTCCAGGGCGCGCACCAGGGCGTCGTTGCCGTCGCACCAGGTCGCGACCAGCTCCGGACGGGTGCGGGCGACCCGGCTGCCGGTGGTGTAGGAACCGGCCGCCAGCGACAGGCCCAGCGCACCACCGGCCAACCCGGTCAGCGCCAGCGTCTCGGCCAGCATGTGCGGCAACCCGATCACCCGGGCGATCGCGGCGTCCTGCTCGGCGGCGGTGGTGGGCACCGGCCGCGCGCCCAGGTCGCACAGCAGCACCGCCAGCGCCAGCCAGGCCTCCAGATCGGTGTCCGGTTCCAGGATCAACGACCACGGCGCGTCACGGAACAGCAACGGGTCCGAGGCCAGGAAGCCGGACTGCTCGGTGCCGGCCAGCGGGTGTCCGCCCACGAATCGGACACCCGGCAACCGCTCGGCAACCAGCGGCAGCACCGGTGCCTTCAACGTCCCGACGTCGGTCACGATGGCTCCGGGCGCCAGCGCGTCCCGGATCTCGGTCAGCGCGCCGGCCAGATCGGGCAGCGGCATCGCCAGCACCACCAGGTCCGCGCCGGTGACCGCCGCCGCCGCGGTGGCGGCCAGGTCATAGCCCACCCCCCGGGCAGCCCCCGCCTCGTTCGGGTTCGGGTCATAGCCCACGACCCGGTAACCGCTACGCGCGAGCGCCTGCAGCACCGAGCCGCCGATCAGGCCGAGGCCGAGAACAGCGATTCGATCAAAGGGGGGAGACACCCATCGAACGTATAGCGGCAACCCCGCTGGGTTCACCCTCGGTAGCCGAGCGTGACCGTTCCGATGCCGGCCCGACACTCGATAGGAACGAACTGACTGGCCGGCGTGAGGTGGGCCGTTCGACGCACAGTGCAATTTCAGGCTTTGTTGCGCAACCGATCCGTGCCAGGATCGACGGCACACGGATCGGTTCATCGACTCGAGACACCGTCGGCTGTGCGTGCGGAGGATATGGGTCATGGTGCAAGCCGGATATGCGGTAGCGGCATTCCGCGACAGTGGAGTGTGGCGATGCGATGCGTTGCCGGCCACCGTCCTGCAGGATCTGGGTGTCCTGCTGTCGGCGTTGCGGTCCCAGCCGCCGGAGGGCGGCCCGTTCGTGATCGCCTGCTTCGATGACGAGTTCTTTCTGATCGCCCGCTCGCACGGCCCGCGGATCGACCTGCTGCTGTCAGACCTCACCGCCTCGGTGGAGTTCCCGCTGGCCGCCCAGGTGCTCCAACGGCTCGGCGAGGACCCGCCGGAGGATGACGAGCTGGACGAGGTGTGGCCGATCGGCGAGCTGGACCTGTTCAACGATCTGGATCTCGGCGAGGACGAGATGGAAACGATCCTGGACGACCTGGACGCCTACCCCGAAGAGATGCTGGACTCGGTGCTCGACCAGATCGGGTTGGGGGAGGAGTTTCGGCAGGCACGCTCGTCGGGCCGGGTGAGGATGTGAGCCTTTTCGCCGTCGCGGTGCTGGCCGAGCCGGCCCGCCGGTCCGGTTGGCTGGTCACCGAGCTGGACCTGCAGGGCTGCGAGTCGATCGATGATGTCGCCGACGTGCTGCGCGACTTCGATCACCCGGTGCGACTGGTGGCCCTGGAGCAGGACGACGAGTACGCGGTGCTGGCCCGGCTGGACCCGGCCGCCGACGCCGCCGACCAGCCGATCCGGGTGTTCCTGTCCAACGGCCACGCCGCCGATGACTACCCGATGGCCCAGCTGTTCGCCGACGGCCTGACCGAGATCGGCGGCGATCCGCTGGACGGCGACGAGGACGCCCCGGCCGGGGCGCACGATGCGGCCCCGTTCGGTGATGCCCGGCTGCTGGCCGACCTCGGCCTGCCGGCACCGGAGCTGATCGAGCTCGCCGTGCACGAGGGCACCCTGCCTGCCGACCTGCTGGACGCGGTGTGTGACCGGCTGGGTTGCCTGAGCGAGATCGAGGCCGTCCGCGGGTGACCGGGGCTGCCCCGTCCTCGCTCCACGAGGCGATGGGCGCGGCGCTGCAACAGGCCGGCGCGGCGCTGGCGGCCGGCGAGGTGCCGGTCGGGGCGGTGGTGCTCGCGGCGTCCGGCGAACTCATCGGAACCGGCCACAACCTGCGGCTGGCCAGCTCGGATCCCACCGCGCACGCCGAGATCCTCGCGCTGCGCCAGGCCGCGGCGGCCATCGGCAGCTGGCAGCTGACCGGCTGCACCCTGGTGGTCACCCTCGAACCGTGCACCATGTGTGCCGGCGCGCTGGTGCAGGCCCGGATCGCTCGGCTGGTCTTCGGCGCCTGGGATCCCAAGGCCGGGGCGGTGGGCTCGCCGTGGGACGTGGTGCGCGACCGCCGGATCAACCACCGGCCGGAGGTGCTGGCCGGCGTCCGCGAGGCCGAGTGCGCCGAGCTGCTGACCGGGTTCTTCGCCGGTCGCCGCTGACGGTATTGTCTGTCGCGGTGGCGTGTCCGAGCGGCCGAAGGAGCACGCCTCGAAAGCGTGTGAGGGTAAAACCTCCGTGGGTTCAAATCCCACCGCCACCGCCGATGTGATGTCTCAGGACATCGGAAACTCCTGAACCTGCGTTGTGCGGGTTCGGGGG
>JBPCPA010000237.1:0-7646 GCA_050999655.1 Jatrophihabitans sp. | reverse complement strand
CACCAAAAGCCCCAGCCGATCAGACCACAGTCTACCCGAAGCACAGCCGGTCGCCGGGCGTCGGTCGCCGTCGAGCTGCACACGATCGTCAGAGGTCTGCCCGATACTGCCGACATGACCTGGCATGCCGACAGCGAGCACCTCCACCTCAGCGCCCAGCACGTTGCCGGGCACTACGATCCGTGGCTCGACGTCAGGCTGAACTGGCCACGGGTGCGGGTCGTCATCGAGCCGATGTCGGGCGACCTGCTCGGCGAGGTGCGCGATGGCGGCCGGACGATCGCGCTACGAGCCGGCACCAGCGGCGCCCAGCGCAGGTGCACCCTGACCCACGAGATCGTTCACCTGGAGCGCGGCATTCTCGACTGCGGGCCCTGGCTGCAGCGGGAAGAACTACGGGTGCACAGCACGGCGGCGCGCCGCCTGCTCCCGCTGCCGGCGCTGATCGCGGGCATCCGCGACCTCGGCGCGGCAGAGGACCGGGCGGCCCTGGCGCAGCTGCTCGACGTCGACGGCGAGACTTTGTCCCTGCGCCTGACCCAGCTGACCGCGGCCGAGCGCAGGTCGCTTCGCCGGGCGTTGGCCCGCCAGTCGCAATTCTGGTCCGTGGCCTAAGACTGGCCGAACGTCGCCTAGCAGCCCCCTTGCGTATGATGTCGTATAAGATATATTACCTACGCTGGCGGAGCGGGGCCGCCGGTGGGTCCTCGGGGGAGGGTGAGGGCGGCATGGCGGCGACAGCCGGCAGCCTGGACAACTGCCGGCGAAGCGATACTCGCGCATCGCTTCGCGCCGTGCCGCCCTGCCAAATGGCCGCGCGAGCTAGAGAAGGTGGCTGCCGTGCTGGAGGCGAACAAATGACCGAGCGATCTGACCCTGAGCCAGCGACCGAACCCGTGCCGTCGCCATCGAGGCCGGACCTGACCTACTTTCCCGCGCGCTCCATACCGGCGCACCGGCTCGCACTGCCCGGCCTGAGCAGGCCCGGACCGCGACGACCCCGGCCTGGACCTGCGGGCTAATCGATCGGGCTTGACAGGCTCACCGCGAAATTGTCCAGCGGGTCGGTCCACCAGTGGTTCAGTCGCAGACCCGCCGCTGCCAGTTCCGACTCGATACCGTCACGGCGGAACTTGGACGAGATCTCGGTCAGCAGCTCCTCCCCCTCGTCGAAATGGACCTCAAGGTCGATGTCGGCCAACCGGACGTCCAGCGCTCGCCGGGTACGCAACCGCATCTCGATCCGCTCGGCCACCGGGTTCCAGACCGCTCGGTGCTCGAATGCCTCGACCGGGATGTCGCCATCGAGCTCGCGGTTGAGCACCCGCAGCACGTTCAGATTGAACTCAGCGGTGACCCCCGCCGAATCGTCATAGGCCGGCACCAGGATGCTCGCTGGCTTGACCAGATCTGTACCAAGCAGCAGCACGTCCCCGCTGCCCAGCGCCTGCCGGACGCTTCGGAAGAACTGCCCGCGCTGCGCCGGATCGAGGTTGCCGATCGTCGAACCGAGAAACACGATCGCGGTCTTGCCGACGGTATCCAGCTCGGTCAGATGACGGGTGAAGTCGGCGCGCACCGGCTGCAGCTCGGCTGCTGGGTACCGGACGGTCAGCACCTGGGCAGCCTCGACCAGCGCGCTCACCGACACATCGACGGTGACGATGCGTTGTAGAGTGCCGGCGCGCTGCCATGCGTCGAGCAGCAACTGGGTCTTGATCGATGACCCCGAGCCCAACTCGACCACGGTCCGGACACCGGCCGCGGCCGCGATGTCGTCGGCGTGCCTGTCGAGAATCTGTCGTTCGGTCCGGGTGGGGTAGTACTCGGGCAGCTCGGTGATCTGCTCGAACAGCTCGCTGCCGCGGGCATCGTAGAACCACCTGGGCGGCAACGACTTGGGCTCGGCGGTCAGACCGGCTCGGGCGTCGGCAGCCAACTCGTCGGCTGCCAGCGCCGAATCAAGAAACCTGTCATCAACGCTGATCGACATCGCTCCTACTTTCCATGGCGTGGTCATCGGATACGGGCGGCCGGCCGGGCAACGGGCGGATCGAGATTCCCCGGCGATCGGCTACCACCAGGCGGCCGTCCGGAATGGGCTGCCAGGCCGGGTCTTGGTCCAGCGGCTCGCTGGCCAGCAGGACCGCGCCGGGCTCGAATTTCGACCACAGCGAATGTGTGACGGTACTGGCATAGCAAGTGCTGCCGTCAGTGAGCAGCAGGTTCAACCGGGAGTCCGGCGCGGCCGCCAACACCTCAGCGACCAACTCACCGACTGTCGCCGCCGGATCGGCCGAACCGGCAGCCAACCGGTGACGCAACACCGTCCACAGCAGCGCGGCGTCGGTCGGCGCATCCATGGTGAGCAGGTCTCGGCGCGGCAGGGCGTCAGCCAACCCGACCGCACTGTCGGGCCAGCCCTCGATGCGGCCGTTCAGGCTGAACAACCAGCGGCCGTCGGTGAACGGGGCCGCGGCCGCCTCGCTGACCGGCATGCCTGCTGTGGCATTACGCACCGCGGCCAGCACCGCCGATGCCCGCAGATGCCTGGCCAGCTCGGCGAACGGGCCGTCCTGCCAGATCGGTACGCCACGCCGGTAGCGAACCGCCGTGGTGGCCTCGAACCAGCCGATCCCGAAACCGTCGGCGTTCACCGTGCCGCCGCCACGCATCTGTTCCGGCGCGTAGGACTGCACCCGCAGCGAGTGCGGCGCGTCGAACACCAACTCCCCGATCGCGACCGGCCCACCGAGATAGCACAGGTGCCGGCACATCTAGGGCGATCCAGGCACAGGCTGATCCAGCGCAGGCTGATCCGAGGCAGGCTGATCGATGTCCCGGGCGGTGCGGAAACCGGCAAAGATCTGCCGCCGGATCGGCAGGTCCCAGTTTCGGAAGGTGCCCCGGCAGGCCGCCCGGTCGGTGCCGAACGAGCCGCCCCGCAACACCCAGTACTGCGGGCCGAAGAACACTTCGGAGTACTCGGCGTAGGGAAACACCTCGAACCCCGGGTAGGGCGCAAAGGTCGAGGAGGTCCATTCCCAGACGTCACCGATCAGCTGGTGCACGCCCAGCGGCGAGGCTCCGGCGGGGTAGCTGCCCAGCGGCGCCGGCCGCAGGTGCTGCTGGCCGAGGTTGGCCAGCATCGGGGTCGGATCGCCATCGCCCCACGGATAGCGTCGGGATCGGCCGGTGGCCGGATCCCAGCGGCAGGCCTTCTCCCACTCGACCTCGGTGGGCAGCCGCCGACCGGCCCAGGCCGCGTAGGCCTGCGCCTCGTACAGGCAGACGTGAACCACCGGCTCGTCGAGCTGGATCGGAGTCGTGGTGCCGAAGCTGCGCCGCCACCAGGAACCGTCGCTGTCCTGGGACCAGAACAGCGGCGCGGTCAGACCTGCCCGTTGCCGATGCTCCCAGCCGGCCTCGGTCCACCACCGGCGCTCGTGATAGCCCCCCGCCTGGATGAAAGCCAGGTAGGCACCATTGCTGACCGGAGTGGTATCCAGATAGCAGGCATCGACCCATACCTGGTGGGCGGGACGCTCGTTGTCCAGCGCCCAGGCCTCCGTCGAGGTGCCCATGGTGAACGCGCCGGCCGGGATCAGCACCTCCGGGGGCAACTGCTGGCTGCGGGCAGGCTCTGGCAACGGCGCCTGCAGGGCCGGTCCGGACCTACGTAGCTGATGGGTGGCCAGCATCGTCTCGTCATGCTGCTGCTCGTGCTGCACCACCATGCCGAAGGCGAAGCCGGCCTGAGTCAGCGGTGTCGAGTTCAGGGGCGCCCGGCTGAGCACCTCCAACACCTCGTCGCGAACCTGGCGCACGTACGCCCTGGTCTGCACCGGCGAGAGCAGCGGCAGGGCCGGACGATCGGCCCGCGGGTTCTTGAACGCGTCGTACATCTCGTCGAGGTCGGACCGGACCGCCGAGCGGCCACCGATATCGCGAATCAACCAGATCTCCTCCTGGTTGGCGATGTGGGCGTAGTCCCAGACCAGCGGCGACATCAGCGGCGAATGCTGACTGATCAGGTCCTCTGAGTCCACCGCGTCGATGAGCGCGGCGCTTCGCCTGCGAGCTCGGATCAGCTGCTCGGCGATGTGCTCGCGCAGGCCCTCGTCGGTCAGGGTGTGCGGATCGGCATAGCTGTCCAGCGCGGTCATCGAGATCCCTCCCGGATCAGCTGCAGGGCCGCGGGTTGATCCATCGCGGGCGCGATCGCCGCACCCAGCCGGCGTTGCAGCAGCCGCTCCACCTCGATCTGGGTAGCCGGTGCCAGCCGCAGAGCCGGTAGGCATCGGTTGGCCAGTTCCAGCAGCTCGGCCGCGCAGTCGCGCAGCACCTCGTCGGCCAGGCCCGATTCGGTGGCCTGCTGCCACCGACCCGCGCCGGCGGCACAGCAGCGGACCGCCTGGCCCAACACCTGCGGATCGGCGAACAACGCAGCGATCAGAGCCAGCGGTGCGATCCATTCGCCGGCGGGCTGGGCGTCGAGGTAGCGCAGTTCCAGATAACCCTGCGGCCGGACCGGTGGGAACAGCATCGACAGGTGCAGGTCCAGGTCCGCGGTGGTCAGCGGCTCACCGGACTCGATCCAGTCACGCAAGCTCAGCGGCCGTTCGACCAGCCAGGACGCCTCGGGCTGCTGCCGGGCCAGCACCTGGGTGTCCAGGGCACGTTCGACGTAGTCCTCGAGTTCGCCTGAGCCGGGAGCGCGGGTGCGGTCCGGGTCCAGCTGCCACCACGATGCCATTCCGCTGGAGATCGCCGGGGCCGACTCCCCCGCGATCCTGGGCGAGTTCGCGAACGCCGCCAGCAGCACCGGCCCGAGGTCGTGGGCCGCCTGCCAGCGAGAGCGCGCGGTCGCGGCAGTTCCGAGGTCCAGGCAGATCTGGGTGGCGGCGGTGGAGCACATCATCAGCCGGCCCGCCGGCCCGATCCTGTCGAAGGCGGCGGCCATCGCGTCGTAGCGCGGGGTGTGCAGGACCCGATCGGGATGCCGGTACGGGTCACTGGCCAGGTCCGACAGCTCGAAGCCGGTCGGTTTCAACAGCGCGGCCAGCGCCGCGGCGTCCTGGGTCATGGCCGATATGAGCCCGCGGACCGAAGTGGCGGGCGCCGATGAAATCTCGACCTGGCCGCCGGGTTCCACGGTGACCAGGCCGCCGCCGGGCAGGGCGGTGGCGGGGCTGTCCGGCCGGATCGTCGGCGGTGCGTGCTCGCCGAGCGCTGCGGCCAGGACGTCGACGTCCGGACGCCGGAGCGGGTCCGCGGGGTCGAAGAGTAGCCATTCCAGCTCGATCCCGAGCCGCCGTGGTGGGCCGTGTTTGAAGCATACCGAGGCGATGTAGGAACCGGCCTCGGCTACGGTCTGGATGGGCTTGGCGCTGTCGGACTCTGGCATGTGGCTCACGATCTGACCCCTTCGTCCCTACGCTGATCGCCGCACAGGTGGCGGTCCAGGTGGTCGGCGGCAGCTGGTTTTCAGCCTGTCTTCGAGCTCCGGCCACGGGTTGTGCACGCTGACCGGAGGATCTATTGAGAATTTATAGTCTGCCTCCGACAACGGCCACTGGGGCTTACAGAGGGCTTACAGTCACGGCCTGGACGGGTCAGCCCGCCATCGCGCTGATCGCCACTCCGCGCGCGCTCAGCTCGGCCCGTCCACCGTCCGGTGCGGTGAGCACCCACAGACCGTCCTCGAGCAGTGCCACCGTGTGTTCCCAGTGCGCCGCCGCGCCGCCGTCTGCGGTCACCACCGTCCAGCGGTCAGCCAGTTCTCGGGTGCGCGCGTCGCCCTGGGTGATCATCGGCTCGATGGCCAGCGTCATGCCGGCCACCAGTCGGGGACCCTTGCCGGGCTTGCCGTAGTTGAGAATGTGGGGCTCCATGTGCATCTCGGTTCCGATGCCGTGGCCGCCGTAGCCGGTGACGATGCCGTAGGCACCGGAGCGGGCCACCGAGCTTTGCACCGCGTGCGAGATGTCGCTGAGCCGACCGTCCGGTCGAGCGGCTGCGATACCGTCCCAGAGCGCCTCGCGGCAGGCGGCCGACAGCGCACGGGCCTGCTCACCGACGGTTCCGACCTCGACCGTGACAGCCGCATCGCCGTGCCAGCCGTCGAGGATCGCCCCGAAGTCCAGCGAGATCAGGTCGCCATCGGCCAGCACCTCGTCGCGGCTCGGGATGCCGTGCACGATGCTGGCGTTACGCGAGGCGCAGATGACGCCGGGGAAGGGTGGCGGCCCGGCATAGCCGAGAAAGGACGAGGCGGCACCGGCCGAGCGCAGCACGTCTCG
This sequence comes from Jatrophihabitans sp., assembly GCA_050999655.1. Taxonomy (GTDB): domain Bacteria; phylum Actinomycetota; class Actinomycetes; order Mycobacteriales; family Jatrophihabitantaceae; genus Jatrophihabitans_A. Next base: position 1,344 of record JBPCPA010000237.1, on the reverse strand, counting down.
AGCGATCCGGTCCAGCTGATAGGTGGATACGCCTGGCTCGGCCGCCGCGGTCATCTCCGCAAGCCCCGTTGCCACCACCTGACCGGCGCGGCGCATCAACGCGATCTGCTCCGGTGACTTGAGCTGGATGTCATCCCTGCGGCGACGCACGGTAGCTCAGGAAGTGGCCTTGATGAGCGCCACGATGGCGCGTTCGGTGACGTCCTCGACCGTACCGAGGGCGTCCACGACCACCAGCTGCTCACGCTTGTCATAGAAGTGGATCAGCGGCGAGGTCTGCTCGGCATAGACCTCGAGCCGGTGCCGGACGGTCTCGGCCTGGTCATCGTCGCGCTGGAACAGCTCGCCCCCGCACCGGTCGCACACGCCACCGAGCTTGGTCGGGTCGTACTCGACATGCCAGATGTGGCCGCACTTGCGACACATCCGGCGACCGGACAGCCGGCGGACCACCTCGTCGTTATCGACCACCAACTCGAGCACCACGTCCAGCGAGCTGCCCTGGTCATTGAGGGCGGAGTCCAGCTCGTAAGCCTGGGCCACGTTGCGCGGAAAGCCGTCCAACAGGAAGCCGGCCGCCGCATCGGGCTCACCGAGCCGGTCGCGAACCATGGCCACCGTGACCTCGTCGGGCACCAGGTCACCAGCATCCATATAGGACTTGGCGAGCTTGCCGAGCTTGGTACCGCCAGAGACGTTGGCGCGAAAGATGTCGCCGGTGGATATCTTCGGAATCGAGAACCGCTCGGCGATGAATTCTGCCTGCGTGCCCTTGCCCGCACCGGGCGGGCCGACGAGAACGAGTCGCACTAGACCCCCACCCCTGCGTCGTGGTTCACCGGACTCGCTCGACCGATCACTTCGCAGCCGGGCTGCTCGCGATCTTCACGATCCCCGCTCATGGCTAGCGCAGGAACCCTTCATAGTTGCGCTGCATCAACTGACTCTCGATCTGCTTGACCGTGTCCAGCGCGACGCCGACCATGATCAGCACCGCGGTGCCGCCGAACGGGAAGTTCTGGTTGTTGCCACCGGTCATCGAGAAGAAGAAGTTAGGCAGCACCGCGATGATGCCCAGGTAGAGCGCGCCGGGCAGCGTGATCCGCGACAGCACGTACTGCAGGTACTCCGAGGTCGGACGGCCCGGCCGGATGCCCGGAATGAAGCCGCCGTACTTCTTCATATCGTCGGCGCGCTCCTCGGGGTTGAAGGTGATCCCGACGTAGAAGTAGGTGAAGAAGATGATCAGCAGGAAGTAGACGCTGATGTGTACCCAGTCCTGCTGGTTGATCAGGTGGTTGTTCACCCACAGCTGCAGCCCTGAGGTGCTGTTGCCATTGAGCT
>JBPCPA010000218.1:0-15034 GCA_050999655.1 Jatrophihabitans sp. | reverse complement strand
CACCAACAACGCGCCAAACAATCCCACTATCGACGACGAAGACACCTACCCTAAGTGCAACTGTAGTACTACGCGCTGGCCCGGCGCCCGGTGGCTCCATCTCCCGCCGCCGCCCCGCCGACCGTCAACGGTGTCGAGGTCGCCCAGTAAGCATTCCAACGACGCTTGGGAAGCGCGAACTTGCCCAAATTGGGGCTCGTGCCGCCTGCGCAATCCCTGCTTGGGCAGTCTGGGCGGGAAGCGAGATGAACCGGTGGTGTGGTGGAGACGAGGGGAATCGAACCCCTAACCCCTGCCTTGCAAAGGCAGTGCTCTGCCAATTGAGCTACGTCCCCGAGGCCCCGTTCTGCGGCCGCGGATCGATCCTAGCGGGCCGGCGACGGCCGCAGACCTTCCAACCTGTGTCCGACCGGGCGGCCCGCACGGAGCGGGCAACTAGGGCAGGCAAACCAGGTCAGGCAAATAGGAGCGGGTGGCCTGGTGCCAGACGTCGCTGCTCTGCTGGCCCTTCTTGCGCTTGAGCAGGTACTGGACGCCGGCCGCGGCGGCAGCGATTGCTAGCAGCTTCTTCATCTGATCCTCCGGGCCAGCGCGGTGCTGGCGGTAGCTGTCGCGATGCGAAGTGGGCCTAGGAGGACTTGAACCTCCGGCCTCATCCTTATCAGGGATGCGCTCTAACCATCTGAGCTATAGGCCCGCTACGTGCCGGACACGCGAGGAGTGACTTTACCGGTCCGGCGGGCCGGCGCCCAAACCGGCCCCGGCCCGGGCGGCAGCGTCCGCCGCCGGCACTACTCCCGTTCGGACAGGGTCACCTCGGCGCCACCCACCAGGTCGGCACAGAGGTTGTAGATCATCGCCCCGATCGTGCTCAAGGCGATGAACAGCACGATGTTGACGACGCCGATGATGATCGCCGAACCGAACACCAGCGACCCGGTCACCACGTCGTTGGTCTTGCCGTCCCCGGAGATGGTGTGCACGGTGTCGTTGATCTTGCTGAACACCCCGGACACGTCCAGGATGCCGTACAGCACGCCGACCATGATCAGCCAGACGAAGAACAGCGCGATCGCCAGCACGCACGAGAACTTGAACACCGAGTAGACGTTGATATGGCTCAGGGTCAGCCGGGCCCGGCGCGGTTGCCGAGCCCCCCGGCCGCCTCGAGCCGGACGGGTCGACTTGTTCTCGGCCTCGTTCGCTGCCGTGCGCATGGCCCCCTTGGCATTGGTGGCCGCGGTCGTCGCGGTAGCTGCGGCGGAGTTCGCGGCGGCGGCGAACCGTGCCCCCAGACCGCTGCCACCGGCATCGTCACCGGACGCGGTCACCGGACGGCCGGCGTCCGGACGGGCCGGCGGCGGCCAACCGGCCGGCGGCGCTGAATTCTGCGGCGCTGAATTCTGCGGCGGCGCCGAGTTGGCCGACCCCTGGTTGGACGGCGCGGACAGCCGGGGCAGCGTGGTGGTGTCCTGATCGGCGTTGGCGCTACCGCGGGCAGTGGGTGGCTGATAGCCCTCAGTCACGATAGCTACTCCTGCTCCTCGGGTTCGTCGGCATTGCGGGCGATCGAGATGAGGTTGACTCCCTCGTCCAGATTGATCAGCCGGACACCCATCGTCTGACGCTGTGCCCTGCGTACCTCGGCCACCGACGTCCGGATCACCACTCCGTCGGACGTGATCGCGTAAATCTCGTCCTCCGGCCGAACGGTCATCGCCCCGACCAATCCACCTCGGGTCGAGACTATACGCGCGGTGAGCACGCCCTTCCCGCCGCGACCTTGGACGGGATATTCCTCGACCTTGGTCCGCTTGGCGTAACCACCGTCGGTAGCGATCAGGATCTCCATGTCGTCCTGGACGACCTCCATGGCCAGCAACTCGTCGTTGCTGGCGAACCGCATGCCGATCACTCCGGACGTCGCGCGGCCCATCGGGCGCAGGGTCTCATCGTCGGCCTTGAAGCGGATCGACTGCGCGCGCTTGCTGACCAGCAGCAGGTCGTCGTCCGGTGAGATCAGCGCGGCATCGATCAGCTCGTCCGGATCGCGCAGGTTGATGGCCACGATGCCGCCACTGCGGTTGGAGTCGAAATCGGTGAGCTTGGTCTTCTTGACCAGACCGGCCTTGGTGGCCAGCACCAGGTAGGGCGCGGCGTCGTAGTTCTTGATGGTGATGACCTCGGCGATGACCTCGTCCGGCTGGAAGGCCAGCAGGTTGGCCACGTGCTGGCCGCGCGCGTTGCGGTTGGCCTCGGGCAGTTCGTAGGTCTTGGTCCGATACACCCGGCCCTTGTTGGTGAAGAACAGGATCCAGTCGTGGGTGGAGCAGACGAAGAAGTGCGCGACCAGGTCGTCGGTCTTCAGCGCCGCACCCTGCACGCCCCGCCCACCTCGGCGCTGGGCCCGGTAGAGGTCGGTCTTGGTGCGCTTGGCATAGCCGGTTCGGGTGATCGTGACCACCACGTCCTCGGCGGCGATCAGGTCCTCCATCGACATGTCGCCGTCGTAGGGCACCAGCCGGGTGCGCCGGTCGTCGCCGTACTTGGCCACGATCTCGTTCAGCTCGTCCCGGATGATGGCGCGCTGCCGGCCGGGCTTGGCCAGGATGTCCTGGAAATCAGCGATCTTCGCCTCGATCTCGTTGGCCTCCTCCTGGATTCGCAACCGCTCCAGGGCAGCGAGGCGGCGCAACTGCAGATCCAGGATCGCCACCGCCTGGATCTCGTCGATCGCCAGCAACTCCATCAGCCCGGTCCGGGCCGCCTCGGCGGACTGGGAGTTGCGGATCAGGGCGATGACCGCGTCCAGGGCGTCCAGCGCCTTGAGGTAGGCCCGCAGGATGTGGGCCCGCTTCTCGGCCTGATCCAGCCGGTACTGGGTGCGCCGGACGATGACCTCGATCTGGTGGCTGACGTAGTAGCTCACCATCTGGTCCAGCCGCAGCGTGCGCGGCACCCCGTCGACGATGGACAGCATCGTGACGCCGAAGGTGGTCTGCAGCTGGGTGTGCTTGTAGAGGTTGTTCAGCACCACCTTGGCGACCGCGTCCCGCTTGAGGGTGACCACGATTCGCATGCCGATCCGGTCGGAGGACTCGTCGTTGATGTCGGCGATACCGCCGACCTTGGCGTCCCGGGCCAGGCCGGCGATGTTCTCCACCAGGTTGTCCGGGTTGACCTGATACGGCAGCTCGGTGACCACCAGGATCGTGCGACCCCGGCTGTCCTCCTCGACGGTGACCACGGCCCGCATCCGGATCGACCCACGACCGGTCCGGTAGGCCTCTTCGATGCCGTCGCGTCCCACGATCAACGCCTTGGTCGGAAAGTCCGGCCCCGGGATGAACTCCATCAGCTTGTCGAGCAGTTCCTCGGAGGTGGCATCCGGGTGATCCAGCGCCCAGGTGACGCCGGCCGAGACCTCGCGCAGGTTGTGCGGGGGCAGGTTGGTGGCCATCCCGACCGCGATGCCGCCGCCGCCGTTGACCAGCAGGTTCGGGATCCGGGACGGCAGCACCACCGGTTCCTTGGACCGTCCGTCGTAGTTCGGCTTGAAATCGACGGTGTCCTCGTCGATATCGCGCAACATGTCCATGGCCAGCGGGGACAGCCGGGCCTCGGTGTTGTGCGAGACGAAACCGTTGGTGATGAAGGCGTGGTCGGCCGAATCCACTCGCAGCGAGTACACCGGCTGGACGCCGGCCGGCGAGACCGACCGCACCCGGTGCAGCGAGAACTGCCGCGGGTCGCCGCCGTCGTCGGGCAACTGCCGGGCCGGGTCGGCGAGATAGGCCGCGGTGACATCGGGCAGCACCGGCAGCGCCGAGGCCCAGCTGGCCTGTGAATCAGCCGGGTCCCGGGCCACCAGCACGTCATCGGTGTCGAGTTCGCCGGCCAGCTTCCAGATCAGCCTGGGCACGCCGTGCACCCGCCCGATGGCCAGCAGCGGGTGGTTGGCGGTGGCGGTGACCTCGCGCTCGCCGGCCTGCACGCTCAACACCGGGTGTTCGCCGGAGTGGTGGAACGCGCTCACCGTGACCGGCACCCCGTCGCGGCCGATCACCTTGAGATCTACCGCGGTGGTGCTGTGAGGCGCGGCGCCGGGAACCAGATCGGCGATGGCGACCTCGCCGTCGGCGGTCAGCACGCCGGTCTCGCCGATCACGCAGTACCGCATCGCGGCGGCCGGGTCGTTGCCCGGCGAGCCGAAGTTGCCCTGGCCGTCGATCAGCGGAGCCCGCATCGACCAGGGCTGAGACAGCCGAACCAGGGTGTCATAGATGGAGGTGTCACCATGCGGGTGGTAGCTGCCCATCACGTCGCCGACGACCCGGGAGCACTTCACGTGTCCACGATCGGGCCGGTAGCCACCGTCATACATGGCGTAGAGCACCCGCCGGTGCACCGGCTTCAGGCCGTACCGCACGTCGGGCAGCGCTCGGGCCACGATGAAGCTCGTCGCGTAATCGAGGAAGCTGCGCTGCATTTCCTGCTGGATGTCGACCGGCTCGATCCGGTCGGTAATCGGCGGTGGCGGCGGGGTCTCGGTCACAGATGGCCTTTCTCAGACATGCACGCTGGTGTGACGAAGATCAGGGCCGAGGCCGGACGAGCTTCGTCTTGTTGGACGGGCAGAGAACGGACTGTCACTAGATATCTAGGAACCGGACATCCTTGGCGTTGTTGACGATGAAGGTTCGGCGGGCCTCGACGTCGTCACCCATCAGGGTGGAGAAGATCGAGTCCGCGGTCGCGGCATCGTCCAAGGTCACCCGCAGCAGCACCCGGGTGGACGGGTCCATGGTGGTCTCCCACAGCTCGGTGGCATTCATCTCGCCCAGGCCCTTGTAGCGCTGGATGGAATCGCCCGCGGCGCGGCGTCGGCCGGCCGCCTCGCCCTGGGCGATCAGGCCGTCCCGCTCGCGGTCGGAGTAGGCGAAGTCCGGATCGCCCTTGGACCACTTGACCTTGTACAGCGGGGGCTGGGACAGGAACACCCGGCCGTTCTCGATCAACGGGCGCATGAACCGGAACAGCAGGGTGAGCAATAGCGTGGTGATGTGCTGGCCGTCGACGTCGGCATCGGCCATCAGCACGATCTTGTGATAGCGCAGCTTGGTCAGATCGAACTCGTCGTGGATTCCGGTGCCCAGCGCCGTGATCAGCGACTGGACCTCGGTGTTCTTCAGCACCCGGTCGATCCGGGCCTTCTCGACGTTGATGATCTTGCCGCGGATCGGCAGGATCGCCTGATACATCGAATCCCGGCCGGACTTGGCCGAGCCGCCGGCCGAGTCACCTTCGACGATGTAGATCTCGCTCCTGCTCGGATCTGTCGAGCGACAGTCGGCGAGCTTGCCCGGCAGGCCCATCGTGTCCAGGGCATTCTTGCGGGCCAGCTTGCGCGCCTGCTGCGCTGCCTTGCGCGCGCGGGCCGCCGAGGCAGCCTTGTTGACGATGATCCGGCCCTCGGCGGGATTGCGCTCGAACCAGTCGGCCAACCACTCGTTGCAGACCTTCTGGATGAATGACTTCGCCTCGGAGTTGCCGAGCTTGGTCTTGGTCTGGCCCTCGCACTGAGGTTCGGCCATCTTGATCGAGATGATCGCGGCCAGGCCCTCGCGAATGTCATCGCCGGTGAGCTTGTCCTCGTTGGGCTTGAAGATCTTCTTCTCGGTGGCCCACTTGTTCACCACGGTGGTGAGCGCGGCCCGGAAGCCCTCTTCGTGGGTACCGCCCTCGTGGGTGTTGATGGTGTTGGCGAACGTGTAGACCGACTCGGAGTAGGACTCGTTCCACTGCAACGCTATCTCGGCCGACATCCGCAGCGGCTTGTCCTCGGCCTCGAAATAGACGACCGAGTTGTGGATCGGTGACTTGGTGGAGTTGAGGTGCTTGACGAAGTCGGCGATACCGCCGGCGTAGTGGTAGTCGACTCGCCGGCCGTCGTGATCACCCCCGCGCTCGTCGCTGACAACGATGGTGAGGCCCTTGTTCAGAAACGCCATCTCCTGCAACCGCCGGATGATGGTCTCGAAGGAGAACTCGATGGTCTCGAAGATCGCCTCGTCCGGCCAGAAGGTGACCGTGGTGCCGGTCTCGCGGCTCGGCTCACCCTTGGCCAGCGGCTCGGCGGGCTTCTGGTTGACATAGGGCTGGCGCCAGACGAAGCCCTCCCGCTTGATCTCGACCTCGAGCCGGGTCGACAGGGCGTTGACCACCGAGATGCCGACACCGTGCAGGCCACCGGACACCGCATAGGAGTCGCTGTCGAACTTTCCACCTGCGTGCAGGACGGTCAGGATCACCTCGACGGCCGGCTTCTTCTGCGCGGTGTTCATCCCGACCGGCATGCCCCGGCCGTTGTCGACCACCCGCACCCCGCCGTCGGCCAGCAGGGTGACCTCGATCCGATCGCAGTAGCCGGCCAGCGCCTCGTCGACCGAGTTGTCCACCACCTCCTGCACCCGGTGGTGCAGGCCGCGCTCGCCGGTCGAACCGATGTACATGCCGGGGCGCTTGCGGACAGCCTCGAGTCCTTCGAGGACGGTGATCGAATCTGCTCCGTATTCGGACGCAGCCTTAGCCGCCACTGGTGCTCCTTCGTATGGAAGATCGTGCGTTCGCGGCCCAGCCACTCGGGCCGGGCTCCGGTCGGCGCGGCATTACCGCGACGATGCCGTCAACGACTCACCTCTCGGTTATCGGGTTTGAGTCTACTGGGTCCGGGGGCTGGAATGCCGCTGGCAGCACCGCTGAACGTCCCGCAGAGCGATTTTTTCACACATCGTGGATCGGGATACGCGAGCGAGCTTGACGAATCGGGTTCGGGCGTACTCAGAGAGCCACCGGACGGCGAAGCGGCTGCGCTCAACCGTAGGTGTCGCGTACCCCGCGACCGCCGCGCATCGACCACGGACCGCGCTTCCAGGACGGGCCGGACGGGCCGCTGATGACCAGTTTGCGGACCGTCCCGACCGGCAGTTCCTTGCCGATCCGGGCCAGGATCTGGGGTGCCATCAACCGCAACTGGGTGGCCCAGGCGGTCGATTCGGCAGCGATCTTCAGCTCACCGTCGACCAGGCTCACCGGCTGGCAGCGGGCGGCAATATCGGCGCCGACCACGCTGGCCCACTGGCCCAGCACCTTGGCCTCGGCCAGCGGGGCTACCCAGCCGAGCTCGCCGATGGACCGCCCGACCAGCGTGGACAGCTTCATCGGGTCCCGCTCATCGGGCCGGGCACCGCTGTATCCACCCTGGTCGGCGGCCCCGCGACGCCGCCGGGCCGCGCGGCCGGTGCGCCCGGCTGCCCGGGCCCGACCGGTGGCGATGGCACGTGCGGACTGCAGGGCATTGCTGGCCAGATCGCCGGCGGCCGGCAGCTCATCAGGCCGCGGCTCACCGGACGGTGGCTCACCCGGAGGTGCCTCACCAGACGGTTGCGCATCAGACCGTGGCTCATCGAGCGGCGGCTCATCGGACACGGCGAACCTCCCCGTCCATCACGTCGTAGCGGGCACCGCTCAGCAGCTCCGGGACGTCGGAGACCACCGCCGAGGAGATCAGCACCTGCTCGGCCTTGCTGGCGATGTCGACCAGGTGATCGCGCCGGCCGGTGTCGAGCTCGGCGAACACATCGTCGAGGATCAGCACCGGTTCGGCACCGTCGGCCGCCAGCAGGTCATAGCAGGCCAGCCGCAGCGCGAGCGCGGCCGACCAGCCCTCGCCATGGCTGGCGTAACCACGCAGCGGCAGGTCGTTGAGCCCCAGTTCGAGATCGTCGCGATGCGGGCCGACCAGGTTCACCCCACGCTCGACCTCCTGCGGGCGAACCCGGGCCAGCTCGGCGAGCAGGGCCGCGCCGAGTACCGGGAGGTCAGGAATGACACCGGTGTCATTACCTGCCGCGTCGGCGACCGAGCTGACATAACTCAGCGTCAACTCGCCACTCGACGGGGCCAGCCCGGCGTAGGCCCGCACGGCGTACGGGCGCAGCGCGGCCACCAACTCCAGCCGGGCCGCCAGCAGTTGCGCACCGTGCTCGGCGAGGTGGCCGTCCCAGACGTCCAGCGTGCGCAGGTCGCCGCTGCCGCCGGCTCGCCGGGCCGCACCGGCGGTCTTCAACAACGCCGCCCGCTGCTTGAGCACCCGGTCATAGTCGGCCCGGACGGCGGCCAGTCGAGGAGTGCGCTGCACCAGCACGTCGTCGAGAAAGCGCCGGCGTTCGGACGGGTCGCCCCGCACGATCGCGAGATCCTCCGGGGCGAACAGCACGGTGCGCAGGCCACCGAGAATGTCGCGCGGCCGGGGCACCGGCGACCGGTTCAGCTTGGCCTTGTTCGCCCGTCCCGGCGTTATCTCCACCTCCAACACCAGCTGCCGGCCCTCGGAGACCACCGCGGCCTGCACGATGGCGCGCTCGGCGCCGGCCCGCACCAGCGGTGCGTCAGCGGCCACCCGGTGACTGGACAGGGTGGCCAGGTAGCCGATCGCTTCGAGCAGGTTGGTCTTGCCATGCCCGTTCGCGCCGACCAGCACGCTGGCGCCCGGTTCGAAGGCGAGTTCGGCGTGCGGCCAGCTCCGAAAGTCGGCAACGGCCAGGTGCGCGACGTACATCGGCGATGCTGGCCCGCCGGATCAGGACGAGGAGTTGGAGCTGCCGGGTGCGATGGCGTCGGCCGCCGCCACCGAACCGGCCGACTCCACCGCGTGACCGCCGAACTGGTTACGCAGTGCCGCGACCATCTTCATCGCCGGCGAGTCGTCCTGCCGCGAGGCGAACCGGGCGAACAGCGCGGCAGTGATCACCGGCATCGGCACCGCGTTGTCGATGGCGGCCTCGACCGTCCAGCGGCCCTCGCCGGAGTCTGCGGCATAACCCTTGAGCTTGCTCAGCCCCGGGTCGGACTCCAGTGCCAGCACCGCCAGGTCGAGCAGCCACGACCGGATCACCGTGCCCTGCTGCCAGGACTTGAAGGTCTCGGTGACGTTGTCCAGCAGTGGCGAGGCGGCCATCAGCTCGTAGCCCTCGGCGTAGGCCTGCATGATCCCGTACTCGATGCCGTTGTGCACCATCTTCGCGAAGTGCCCGGCGCCGACCGTCTCGCCGGCATGCACGAAGCCGGATTCACCTTCTGGCTTCAAGGCATCGAAGATTGGCTGAGCCTTGGCAACGTCATCGGAGGCGCCACCGACCATCAGTGCGTAGCCGTTCTTCAGTCCCCACACCCCGCCGGACACCCCGGCGTCGATGAAGCCGATGCCCTTGCCGGACAGCTGCTCGGCGTGCCGGGCGTCGTCGGTGTACTTGGAGTTGCCGCCGTCGATGATCAGGTCTCCGGCTTCGAGCAGGTCACCGAGTGCGTCGATGGTCTGGTCGGTGGGCTTGCCGGCCGGAACCATCACCCAGACCACCCGGGGGGCGGCGAGCTTGTCCTTCAACTCGGCCAGCGAGGCGACATCGCGCGGGGCGGATTCGGCCTGGTCGTAACCGATGACGGTATGGCCACCATTGCGGATTCGCTGGGCCATGTTGCCGCCCATCTTGCCCAACCCGATGAGACCGATTTCCATGACAGACCTCGGCTTGGCCGACCCGGCGCGTCCCGCGTGACGCGTGCGATTTTCCACCGTAGTCCGGACGGCTGGACAGCCACCGGCCGGTCACCGGCTAGCAGGGAAGGCGCACCGGCATGATCAGGTAGGTGTAGTCCGGGCTGCCACCGGCCGGCCGGATCACCGCGGGCTTGGTCGAGGTGGTGAACAGCAACCTCGCGATCGGCTCCTCGATCGCACCGAGGCCTTCGAGCAGGAAGCCCGGATTGAACGCGGTGGTGATCTCACCACCCTCGAAGTCCGCCTCCAGGTTCTCCTCCGCCCGGCCCTCGTCGTCGCCACCGGCGGTCAGGGTCAGGCCGCCGTCGGCAAACTGCAGCCGCACCGGGTTGCCCCGCTCGGCGACCAGGGCCACCCGCTTGACGGCCTCGGTCAGTGCGGCGACCGGCACCTCGGCGGTCACCGTGAAGTCGGTCGGCAGCAGCGTCCGGTACGGCGGGAACTGGGCGTCCAACAGCCGGGTGGTGGTTCGCCGTCCGGTGCCGGAGAAGCCGATGATGCCCTCGCCACTGCCCGAATTCGACAGCGAGATGGTCAGCTCGGCCTCGCCGGTCAGGCTCTTGGCCGCCTCGTTGAGGGTGCGCGCCGGCACCAGGACCTGGACGTCGGCACTGGCGGTGCTGGCCGGAGTCCAGGACAGCTCCCGGATCGCCAGCCGGTAGCGGTCGGTGGCCGCCAGGGTCAGCCGGTCGCCGTCGATCTCCAGCCGGACGCCGGTCAGCATCGGCAACGTGTCGTCACGGCCGGCCGCGATCGCCACCTGGGCCACCGCGCGGGCGAAGGTGGCGCTGGAGACGGTGCCGGCGGTACTGGGCAACTCCGGCAGCCGGGGGTAGTCCTCGTCCGGCATGGTCGGCAGGGTGAAACGCGAGCTTCCGCAGCTGATAGTGACCCGCGAGCCGTCGGCGCTGAACTCGACCGGGTGGGCGGGAAGCGCCTTGGCGATGTCGGCCAGCAACCGGCCCGAGACCAGCGCCCGACCGGCCGAACCGCCGTTGACCTCGATCTGGGCGCGGGTGGAGACCTCGTAGTCGAAACCGGAGACCGACAGCTGGTCCTCGGCCACCTCGAGCAGCAGGCCGGCCAGCACCGGAGCGGCCGGCCGGGCGGGCAGGCTGCGGGCCGACCACGCAACCGCTTCGGCCAGAGCGTCGCGCTCGATACGGAACTTCATGGACCCTCCACTGTCATCGTCCCCGGCCCGGCGGACCCGGGACGCCTCTGCAAAGCCTGCGTCACATCTTGCTGCAAGCCGATCTGTCAGACACGTCGGGGTACGGGCCGACTCGTCCACACATCCCCAGCGCCATGTTCTGAGTTCTTGTCATTCATTCATAACTACAGATCACCGTCGTCATATGTCCTGTGCACGCTGTGGACAACCATCGCTGGCCCCGGCCAGTCGGGCCTCGGCATGTGGGCGGCCGGTCGGCGAGCTGGGTGTTCGGGCAACCTCGAAGTGGACAACAGATGACACGTTGTTTTAGTCCACATGACGGGCGCGGTTTGTCCACACGCTCACCCACATTGTGGAAGCTCGCCGGCCCGGCTCAGGAGCGGGCACGACTGCGGATCCGGCTGGTCAACTCGGTGATCTGGTTGTAGACGTTGCGCCGCTCGATCATCAGGCCACGGATCTTGCGCTCGGCATGCATCACCGTGGTGTGATCGCGGCCGCCGAAGGTCTGGCCGATCTTGGGTAGCGACAGTTCGGTGAGTTCACGGCACAGGTACATCGCGATCTGGCGGGCCTGCACCAGCACCCGGGTCCGCGAGCCACCGGTCAGGTCGTCCAGCGAGACCCCGAAGTACTCCGAGGTGACCGCCATGATGGTCGAGGCGGTGATGTCTGGCCGGTCGGACTCGGACACCAGGTCCTTGAGCACGATCTCGGCCAGCTTCAGGTCGATCTCCTGCTTGTTGAGGCTGCCGAAGGCGACCACCCGGATCAGCGCGCCCTCCAACTCGCGGATGTTGCTCTGGATCTTGGAGGCGATGAACTCCATCACACCAGGCTGCAAGGTCATGCCGTCCTTGGCGGCCTTCTTGCGCAGGATCGCGATCCGCAGTTCCAGGTCCGGTGCCTGCACGTCGGTGATCAGACCCGACTTGAACCGGGTCACCAGCCGGTTCTGCAGGCCGGACAGCTGCTCGGGCTTGCGGTCACAGGAGATGACGATCTGCTTGTTGGCCAACTGCAGGGTGTTGAAGGTATGAAAGAAGGCCTCCTGGGTCTGCTCGGCGCGCTCCAGGAACTGGATGTCGTCGATCAGCAGCAGGTCGACGTCGCGGTAGCGACGCTGGAAGGACTGCACGTCGTTGACCCGGACGGAGTTGATGAAGTCGTTGGTGAACTCTTCGCTGGAGACGTAGCGCACCCGCATGCCCGGCTCGAGCCGGCGACCGTAGGTGCCGATCGCGTGCAGCAGGTGGGTCTTGCCCAGGCCGGAATCGCCGTAGATGAACAACGGGTTGTAAGCCTTGGCCGGCGCCTCGGCCACCGCGACGGCCGCAGCATGGGCAAACCGGTTGGACGAGCCGGGCACGAAGGTGTCGAAGGTGTACTTGGGATTGAGCCGGGCATCGTGGTCGATCCGTAGCATCGGTGTGCCGTTGCCGCCGTAGGGATTCGGCGAGTCGTACATGCCGAGGCCGGCCGGGGCATGGTCGGGCTCGAACCGGTCGTAGGTGTCGACCTCGCCGTCGTCGTAGTCCGGCTCCGCCTCGACCACCGTCGGACGCTCGCCGGCCTCGATCGGCTGGATGGTGACCGCCACGTTGATGTCGCGGCCGAGCGCCTCGCTGAGGGCGGCGGTGATCAGCGGCCGCAGGTTGTTCTCGAGGTAGTCCTTGGCGTAGGTGTTGGGTGCGGCCAGCAACGCGGTGTCCTCCAGCAGGCCGATCGGCCGGGTAAGACTCAGCCAGGCTCGCTGGTGAGGCCGCACCGAAGGATCGTCCAACTGGTTGATTGCGCGATTCCAGACGTCCGCGAGATCCGCGAGTTCGTCCGCCACGTGGTGTCCACTCCCTCGATCGATCAATGCCCCCCGTACCGCGAGGTGGACCTGGCCGACCGGGCGGACGTCGGCGAGCAGGTACATCCCGGACCCGAGGCTAATCCACACCTATATCCACAACATGTGGAGGGGGATGGCTGACAACCCGAACCCATCGGTTCGAGAGGTACGTCTGGCGGATCCGTCGCGGTTTTTCGTTCGAGCCGACAACCTAACAGCGGGTAACCAGAACTCACAATGGCGGAACGCTTCGGATTCAGTTTTCGACGTTCTGTCACGGCGCGTCGAGCCAGCAACAGGTGCTGACGGACGTACGTTAGCGGGCTTGGCACGTTCCCGCCGGTCGACTCACGCCCGCCTCACTGAGCAGGCCGAACGCGACTGATCCCACGGCGCCCGCCGGCGGCCGCACCGGGCCGGTTTGACCTCGGTGGGGGTCCGTCCGTACCGTTGAGGTCTCTATGTGCTGCCCGGATCCGGGTCGCACTGCCTGTGCTGTTCCAAACCAACGCGGACGAGTTCGACCCCTGCGGTTCGACCCCATGCGTTGTCCGACCCAGCTGGCCGCGCTCGTTCGTGCGGCTGGCGCCTGATTGTGATGGAGCGAGACCGTGAGCAAGCGGACCTTCCAACCGAACAACCGTCGGCGGGCCAAGACCCACGGGTTCCGGCTCCGGATGCGGACCCGCGCCGGTCGCGCCATCCTGCAGGCTCGTCGGCGCAAGGGTCGCACCGAACTGTCGGCCTGAGCCGCTCAACACCGTGTTGCCCGCCGCGCACCGCTTGCGATCATCGGCCGATTTCACCGCGGTGACGCGTGGCGGCCAGCGGGCCCGGTGTGGCCGGCTGGTGGTCTACCTGTTGCCGCCGGTGCCGGTTGACCCGATTCCGGCCCGACGGACGTCTGATCAGACAGTCGCTACTACCCGGGCAGGCCTGATCGTGAGCAGGACAGTCGGCGGCAGCGTCGTCCGCAACCAGGTTTCGCGCCGGCTGCGGGCCCAGGTGGCGGGCAGGCTCGACCGGATCCCGTCCGGTTCTCGAATGGTGGTGCGCGCGTTGCCCGCTAGCGCCGGCGCGTCCTCCGGGGCGCTGGGCGGCGACCTGGATGTCGCCTTCCGGCGTTTGACCGGCGGTCGCCAGCGATGAGCCGGCCGCTCGGCCCGGCCGCTCGGTCGGGCGTCGTACTCATCCGGATCTACCAGGCGGCCTGGAGTTCTCGGCGGCTACCGGCCTGCCGCTACACCCCCAGCTGCAGCGCCTACAGCCTGGAAGCGATCACCGAGTACGGCCTGCTGCGCGGAAGCTGGCTCGGGGTGCGGCGGATCACCCGCTGCCACCCGTTCCATCGCGGCGGCTATGACCCGGTGCCGGCCCGATCGCAGGCTGGCGGGCAGACCGGCGGAACCGATCACCACCCCGATTCGTCGAACCTGAAGAATCTCCTAGAACAGGCTGGTTGATGCTGGACTTCCTCTATACCGCTGTCTCCTGGGTGCTGCTGCGCTGGTATCAGCTGTTCACCACGCTGGGGATGAGCAAGACCGGCGGTCTCACCTGGGCACTGTCGATCATCATGCTGGTGGTCACCGCCCGGCTGGTGCTGTTCCGGTTCTTCGTCAAGCAGGTGCACTACCAGCGTCGCATGCAGGAGATGCAGCCCAAGATCAAGAAGCTGCAGGAGAAGCACAAGGGCGACAAGGCCACTCTGCAGCGGGAGATGATGGCGCTGCAGCAGGCAGAGGGCTTCAACCCGATCTCGGGCTGCCTGCCGATGTTCCTGCAGATTCCGATCTTCATCGCGCTGTTCCACGTGCTCAAGCACATGTCGAACTCGATCGGGCTTACGGCCGGCAACCCCAAGCTGAGCCTGTACGGCTTCACCGAGCAGCAGACCCACGATGCCGCGCACGCAAAGTTGTTCGACGCGCCGCTGGCCGCCTCGCTGCACGAGTCCTCGACCAAGATCCTCGCCCTGGGCGGTCATGTCGCGACCACCCGGACCGTCACCCTGGTGCTGGTGCTGGTCAGCGCCGCGGCCACCCTGATCACCCAGCGCGCTGTGATCGCCAACCAGACCACCCCGCCGGAGGGTCAGGCGGCGATGATCCAGAAGCTGATGCTGGTCGGCATCCCGGTCTCGGTGCTGTTCTCCGGCTTCATCTTCCCGCTGGGCGTGCTGCTCTACTGGTTCACCAGCAACCTGTGGACCATGGGACAGCAGTTCTACATCTTCCGGTTCCACCCGCACACTCCCGGCGGGACGGCAGCTGTGGCGGCCGGTTCGGTCGGCGAGGTCGGACGGGCGCTCGCGCCGAAGGTGGGCCAGAAGCCGATCAGCGCCAAGGGAACCCGCGCCGGCGTGACTCCCCCCGCCGGTGGCAGCACCGCCGCAAAG
>JBPCPA010000169.1:0-4877 GCA_050999655.1 Jatrophihabitans sp. | reverse complement strand
GTCTTTCGGGGGTCCTCCCTTCCGCCCTCTTTTTTTGCCCTCGCCCTTTCTCTCCCTTCCCCGTTTCCCTCCCTCGTCTCTCCCGGGACAACACGGCCTGGTCCGGCGCCACCACCTGCCGGGCGTCCCCGCGCACCGACAGCACCGTACTGGCCTGTTCGCCGGTCATGGCCGTCCTCCGCTCGTCGTCGAGGCTTGTCAGGACCGGCATTCGGATTCTCGAAGTCGAGCGAGCGCCGGCATCCCACTGGTTGCGCTGGCCACCGTACGCCGGAGGGCCGCCGCCAGACTTTGGCGCCAGGTGCGGCAGGTGTCAGGCCATCAAACGTGGTGTCGCGTTGAGGTTGGTGCTCTGGTTGGCCGGCAGGGTCTCGCCCCGGCGGCCACAGGTGCATCATCGACGGGTGAGCCAGACCCCCGGTTATCTGCTCGACAACGGCCAGCCCGAAGCCGGCCGGCGATTCGATGCGCTGTCGGAGCTGTTCGATCCGACCACGTTCAGGCACCTGGCCGCGCTCGGGCTGGGCTCGGCATGCCAGGTCTGGGAGGTGGGCGCCGGTGGCCCGACGGTGCCGGCGTGGCTGGCCTCCCAGCTGGCCCCGGACGGGCAGGTGCTGGCCACCGACATCGACACCTCATGGCTGACCGGCGACCAGCCGGCCTATCAGGTCAGCCTGCATGACGTCGGGATCGATCCGATACCCGCGCAGGCACCGTTCGATCTGATTCATGCCCGGCTGGTGCTGGTGCACGTGCCGCAACGGGACCGGGCGCTGGCCACCCTGGTCAACGCGTTACGACCGGGTGGCTGGCTGCTGCTGGAAGAGGCCGACCCGGCGCTGCAGCCGCTGGTCTGCCCGGACGAATCGGGGCCCGAGCAGCGTTTGGCCAACAAGCTCAAGCACGCCTTTCGTACCCTGCTTGCCGAGCGCGGGGTGGATCTCGGCTACGGCCGGACCCTGCCGCGGCTGCTGCGCGCGGCCGGGCTGGGTCAGGTCGGCTGCGAGGCCCACTTTCCGATGAGCGGGCCGGCCTGTACCGAGCTGGAGCGGGCCACCGTCCAGCAGCTGCGCGACCAACTGGTGGCCGCTGGCCTTGCCACCGTCGCCGAGATCGAGGCACACCTGGCTGCCGTGACCTCCGGCCGGTTGGATCTGGCAACCTCGCCGATGATCTCGGCCTGGGGACGCAAGCCGACGGCCGAGGCCTGAGCAGGTGCAGCCGAGGCCCGAGCGACCGGGCCTGAGCGACGTGAGCCGGCGTAGCCGGGTCACCGAGCGATCGGGCCTGAGCGACGTGAGCCGGCGTAGCCGGGTCTGAGCGACCTAAGCCGGCGTAGCCGGGTCTGAGTGGCCGGGCCGAGCGGCCGGCCGTCAGTGCCGCAGTTGCACTGTGACGGTGTGGGTGTGTGCGGACAGCGTGACGGTGCCGGTCGCCGGGTCGATGGCCCCGGCGCTGGCTCGGGCCAGGTTGTTGACGAAGATCGGCAGCTGGAACAGCACCGGGCCGGCCGGGGCGTGTCCGGTGAGCGTCAGCGTCACCCGCTTGCCGTGGGTGGTGATGCGCACACCCAGGTGCTTGCCGCCGGTGATCGGCAGGTTGGCCACCTCGATGGCCTTGCCGGTGCGAATCCAGCTGTCCGGCACGCCGCGTCCCACGATCAGGCTGCCGTCGGCCCGTTCGGCCACCAGCGAGTCGAGCAGCACCAGGTTCGCGTCGGCCGAACCCCACGCGTGCGGCGAGGCGCCGGCACCGGCGGACGGGTGGTTGCCGATCCACGGCGAGTTGGTGGCGGGTGCCGCCACGCTCTCCCACCACGAGTACGGGCCGGCCTGGGCGTTGGCGATCATGAACTGGTAGTTGAGAATCCCCTGGTCGCGGTGGGCATTGCTGGCCAGGCCCCACTCGCCGTAACCAGCGTTGTAGCCGGTGGTGTAGTCGGTGTCGCCGTAACCGCCCAGCGTGTTGGGCGGCAGAATGCCCTGCAGCCGGCCGAAGCCGTAATTGTAGGTCGCATCGATCAGGTCATAGCCCGGGCCGTTGATGGGTGCGCCGAACAGGTAGCCGTCCCAGGCCCAGCGGCCGAACAGGAACGGCGCGCCCCAGTTGGCGTCCTTGGGGTTCGAGCACCGGTTGTTGTCGTTGGGCTCCAGCATCGAGCACGGCAGGTAGTTCAGGTGGTACTGGGTGATGGTGGCGGTCAGGGTCTGGTTCACCGCGCCGAGCAGGCTGGAGTATTCGTTGTTCGCCCAGGTGTATTCGGCGGAGTCGCCCACCTGCTGGGCCAGCCACCGGTAGGAGGCCAGGCCCATCAGGGCCGAGTAGTCATCGATCGTCCAGAAACCGTCCGAGTCGATGTCCGGGGTGTTCTTGATGATGCCACCCGGCCCGGTCCGCGCCGCGGCGATCGCGTGCGCGCTGTCGGAGATACTCGGCTGCAGCGCCGAGCCGTTCGGTCCCGGGGTGCTGAAGTTGGCCTTCACCGAAGCCAGATCCCCCGTCTTCTGCAGGTAGATCGCCCACGGCCAGGAGTATTTCCAGATTCCGTCGTCGTACTGGGCCTGGGTGCCGACCACATCGCGGGAATGCAGCAACAGGTCGAGCGCGGTCGTGGTGCCGTCGGTGCGGAAGCCCTGGTTCAGCATGTTGGCCAGGATTCCGATGACGTCGTGGCTGTATTCCTTGTCATAGCCGTTGACCCCGGTCTTGAGGTCGACACCGCCCCGGGTGATCTGGGTGTAGATGAAGCCGGTCTGGTACGCCTGGATCAGGCTGGGGTCGGGCAGTTGGCGAATCTGGGCCAGGTCCTTGAGCTGACCGTTCCAGAACGAGCGCATGTGCTGGTAGTGCTGGTCATAGCCGCCGGCCGCGCGCAGTTGACCGGCTGCGGGGTAGGGGTAGCTACCGGCGAACCGGTCCGACACGGTGGCGTAGTCATGCCGGACGGTCCGGTGCGGCGCCACCACGATCGGGGCCGAGTTCAGCGCGACCAGGTTGGCGCTGGCCTGCGGGTCGAGGGTGATCGGCCTGGACGTCGGGTTGGTCACCGACACCCGGCTGTAGATGGCCACGAAGGCGTGCCCGCCAATGCTGATCTTGTCGCCGAGGTCGGTGATGCTGATCGTGGCCCCGGCCCGGTGAAAGCTGGTGACCAGCGCCGGCAGGTGCCCCTCGGCGTTCACCCAGCTGGTTCGGCTGCCGTCATAGATGCCGTAGCCGTAGGTCTGGCCGGTGTTCTTGACCACGAAGCTGCCACCGAGACAGGCGACCACGGCCTGGTCGTTGCCGGCCCAGCCGATCGCCGCGGCGGTGGTGCCCTGCGCGTATTCGGTGTCGGTCGAGGTGCCGCACGGGTAGGGCGTGCCGGTCGTGTTGGCAGCAGTGCTCAGACCGGCGGCGACCGAGACCGTGCTGGGCACCGCGAGCAACGCGGTGACCAGGCCCGCGACCGCCAGCAGGCCGATCGCCCGGTGCGGCCGCCGGTAGCTGGATCGAACTGCGTTGCCGGGTTGGCTCATCACGCTGCTCCTCGCTCGAGGTCACCGGCCGCATCGGTTGCCCGGCTGCGGTCATCCGCCTGGTGTTGAGGCGAACAGGGCCTGCCGGGGACTGCGTCCGGCGTGGGGACGGCGACGGCGTGCCTGCCCTCACTACATTCCTTGACGTAGCTTTTGTCAATGGTGGTCGGCGTCGCAGCCGCGGCCGATCGAATTCAGGCAGCAATTACCGGCAGATTGGGACGCCGCCGGCGTGATCGGCCAGTAAAGCGACACTCCCCGGCGGTGCCGCCGGCCGGGCGAGGATAGTTGGCCGGGTGCCCATCCACGAGGTCGCACCGCAGCTATCCGGACCGACCCTGTCGGCCCAGCACTGGGACAACCTGACGTTCCTGCACTGGCCGGTCGAGCCGGCGGCGATCGCGGGCCTGTTCCCGCCCGGGGTGCGCCCGGACGTGATCGACGGCCTGAGCTATGTCGGCCTGGTGCCCTTTCAGATGCGTGGTGCTGGTCCGGGCCGGTTGGCCACGCCCTACTTCGGCCAGTTCTGCGAGACCAACGTGCGGCTGTACTCCGTCGACACCGAAGACCGGCACGGCATCGTCTTCCTGACCCTGGACGCCGCCCGGCTGGCTACCGTCCTGCTGGCCCGGTTGAGCCTGGCGTTGCCCTATGCCTGGTCGGCGATGAGCGCGCACCGGGACGGCGAGATCGTGAGCTATCGCAGCATCCGGCGTTGGCCGGACCGGCACCGGCGAGCCGGCGGCACCATCCGGGTGCGGATCGGCGCACCGGCCCGGGCCGAGCCGGTGGAAACCTGGCTGACCGCACGCTGGGGGCTGCACACCCGGGTGGCAGGCCGGACCCTCTGGGTACCCAACCAGCACGGCAGTTGGCCGTTGCACCAGGCCGAGGTGCTCGATCTGGACAGCGATCTGGTGCAGGCCTGCGGCGTCGACATCGACCCGGCGCGGCGGCTGCGAGCGCTGTGGTCCCCGGGTGTGAGCACCACCTTCGGCCTGCCGTCCCGGGTGCGGAGCTAACCCGGGCGGGCCCATCCCAATTGCACAAGAGATGTTGCACAAGAGTTCTTGTGGATATAGATTGGGCGCATGGCCACCGCCGGACGTCCGCACCCAGACCGCACCGCCGCCAGCGCCGGCGGGTCCGATAGCGCGCGGGCGGTCCGCACGATCACCGACGCCAAGGCCCTGTCGGCGATGGCCAATCCGTACCGGTCCCGGATCCTCGACGCGCTGGCGGTGGACGGGCCCTCGACCGCCTCGGCGCTGGCCAAGCGGACCGGCCAGGCGGTGGGCAGCGCCAGCCACCACCTCAAGGTGCTCGACCAGGCCGGCCTGGTCGAGCAGGCGCCCGAAC
>JBPCPA010000159.1:0-18475 GCA_050999655.1 Jatrophihabitans sp. | reverse complement strand
CAGTTCTCCGAGGCCGAGGGGTTCTCGCACCTGCACGTCCACCTGGTGCCACGGCTCCCGGACCTGCCCGAGAGTGCCCGCGGGCCACGGGTGTTCTCCTACCTGACCGACGATCAGGCTCGATGGCTGTCGGAGGCCAAGCTCGACACCATCGCCGTCTCCATCCGGGCGGCGCTCACATGAAGCCTCACCAACGCGCTCTGCGAGCGAGAACCACACGGGCGATCTCCTGCTCGAATGTCACCTCTTGGGGTCAGCCACCGTCACCCACCGGGTCGATCCACCGCAGCCCCACTGCTTCGACGGTCGTCTTGAGGACTGCGTCATGAGTCACGACCACCGTGTCCGGACCGAACGCCATGGCCGAGGCCAGGTGGATCGCGTCGAGAGTCTTGACGTGGTCGGCGATCGCTTCGGCGGCGAGGAGGATGCCCTCGGTAATGGGGGTGATGTCGGTCTTGTCCAGAACGATCCCTCGATCCGTGATGGGCAGACCATCGCGACGTAGGACTCGCGTCAATTCGGTGCGCAGCAGTCGTGAGGAAACGAGGTGGTCGTCACTGCGTGCCGTCAACGAGTCGAACCACGCCGCTGCGGGCCTCGTTCGGTTCAACACGTGCACCGCGACAGACGAGTCGATGTAGTAGCGGGTCACCACCCGGACTTCATCTCGGCCAGGAGCGCCTCCGTCTCCTCGTAGGTGCGCCTCGGAGGCAGGGCAGCGAGATTCGTCGCGCCCGGGTTCTTGGCGGGGATGATCACTAGCGGCTCGGCTTCGACAGGCACGAGCCTCGCGATGGGCCGGCGGTGCCGAGTCACCACATAGGTCTCTCCGTCCTCCACCTCTGCCAACGCAGCCGTCGGGTTCTGTCGTAGCTCGGCCACCGTGATCTCCTTCATGAGCCAAGGGTACAGCGAATTGTCTACCTGGATCTAGATTTCGCCCACGGTGCAGCTGGTCACCCGCCGCCGACAGGTGAACCAGATCCCCGCCGTACTGGTGCGGTTGGTAAACGCCGCGGATGGGCCGTCAGCTGGTCAAACGGTCGACTTCGGCGAGCAGGTGGGAGACCTGCCCGGTGACGCTGAACCGGTTGCGCACGTACTGGGCCGCGATCGGCCCGCGGGTGCTCTTCCAGTCAGCCGTGAGCGCTTGGTCGATGGCTTCGACCAGTGACTCGGCGAGCGCCGTCGGATCGGTGGTCTCCGGAACCAGGATGCCTACTTCAGAGGTGACGAAGTCGCGCGGGCCACCGGAGTCGGCTCCGATGACGGGAGTTCCACAGGCCATGCACTCGACGAAGACGAGCCCGAACGGTTCTTGGTAGGACGGAAAGCAGCCGACGTCGGCGCAGCCGAACAGCAGGGCCAGTTCATGCTGGGGACGCGGACCGAGGAAGTAGGTGCGGTGCAGCCCGAGCTCGGTGCTCAGCTCGTGCAGGTCGCGCTGGGCCTGCGGTGGCCCGGAGCCGATCACCAGGGTGAGGATGCGACGCTCACCCTGCTCGTAGATCGCCGCCGCCCGGAGCAGCGCGTCCAACCGCTTCCAGCCGGCGAACTTGCCGCAGAAGGCGACGACTGCGTCGAACCCTTCCGGCGGCGCGACCGGTTCGGGCTGCAGCTCGCTGCCGGCCAGCGGCTGGGTGACGAATCCGGCCAGCACCGCCGCCCGGTCGGTGCCATCGGGTGGCGGTAGGAAGACATCCTGGTTATAGCCGTTGGGCGAGAGCACCACCCGCTCGCGCGGGAACTCGGGAAAGACATCGAGCAGCGCCTCCACCTGTTCGACCGAGATCGAGGCCACCACATCCACGCCATGATCCGGGTCGGCGAAGTCGAAGATCTTCTCGCGCTGCATGAAGGGTAGGAACCGCAGCGGGAATTCGACCGGCTGATCGCCCCGGCGCTCGTTGTTGAACATCTTGAGCTCGGTGCCGTGTGCGAAGCACAGCAGCGTCATCCGTGGCCGGCCGGCCGCCACCCGGCGCCGGTTGACATCGCGCAGCACGACGGTGTTCATGAACGCGTGGTGTGCGATCGCAAGGCTGAACTGGTCGCCGGTCCGCGCTTCGATCTCGTCCATCCAGTCGGCGACGGCGTTCGTCAGCCGCAACCGGTAGGCGTCGACCTCGGCCTCGCCCATCGAGTGCCAGCGGTAGCTGCTGACCGGGGAAACCGACTCGCAGATCGGGATGTCGTGCTCGAGCGGGAAGACATGCACGTCCTCCTCGACGAACCGCTGCCGCCGGGACGGGTACATCGAGTAGCACCGCACCCCCGGTAGCGCGTTGTAGGCATGGTGGTGTGACTCGTGCAGGATGCCGGAGCCGGGCGCGAACTCGCCGTCGCGCTGCCAGTTGTTGCTACCAAGTTGAAAGATCAACAGGTTGGACACGGCTACAGCGTACGGATCGGCGCCAGCCCGACGGCCAGACCGTCAGGTGGTGCGGTGGCCGTTGGCAGCCGCGACCGTGCTGAGGTCGGCCGCCGGCCTGTTGCCCAGCCGCCGGCGGGCCTGCTCGGCGACCTCGTGAACCTGCGCCTGCACCACGCCGGCGGTGGCCTGGACGGTCTGACTGCCGGCGACCCGGCGGGCCACGGCGACGATCTCCTCGTAGCGTTGCCGGCCGGCCCGGCTACCGAGCAGGTAGCCGACGAGGACGCCGAGGATGAACGGAGGTTTCATGAGTGGGCAGCCTTCCTGCGGTTGTCCCACAAGTCTGCCCGGTGGCCGGGGGTCTGCGCGAGGCCGGGTCGCCGTGGGTTATTCTTCTACGCGCTGCCAGTTCGGCCCGAGGTCTGACCGGTCAGCGAGCGCGGTCCCCCGTAGCTCAATTGGCAGAGCATTCGACTGTTAATCGAAATGTTACTGGTTCGAGTCCAGTCGGGGGAGCTGAAGGCCCCGGAATGTGGGGGTTGTAGGCACCCGAGAGGGTGCCTACAACGGCGTTGAAGGTACCCATTTCATTTCATTAACAGTCTACGCACCAGGGATAGTGCTGAAATCGCTTACTGGCCCAGAATTGGGTGCCCGCGTCCGAATAATGGATCAAACCGACTAGATTCGGCGGTCGTGCGACTGTTGGCGCTCAGTTAACAGTCGTGGGCGTCGTGGGCGTCGCCTGTCACGCGCTGAGCCAGTCATACTCACCCGGAAAATGCGCGTACCGACGCTCGAACATGTCTTTCCGTGGACGATGCTCCGAAGCTGTTGGCACAGCGAATGACCTGAAGGTGCCGGCAAGAAGGTTGCGCACGGCAGGGCTCAGAGCGTGCTGATCCAAAACCTTCGCGCGAAACCTGATTGAACCGTCGGCGGCTCTGACCGCCACGAGATGCCGGTCGAACGCGACGTGGCGGGTTGGGCAGAGCGCGAGGCCATTCCACTGCTCGTCGGGTGAGTTGGGTGCCGACGCGGGATGATGTGAGCGCCCTGCACTAGGCCAACGTCAAGGCCGCACATCGCACACAGCCCGGCGTACGCTGAGATCACTCTCCGACCGAAACGGGCGTCGCGCACGATGGTTGACGAGGCTCGCCGGACGCGTTCGAGGGCGACCAAGTCCTTGCCGTCTCCGTCCGCCAAACCCGAACCGGGGACTACAGCCTGAACGATGTCATCCGGAACAACGATCGCCTCCTCGGAGCCCTCAACCGCGAGGGGCAGCAGCCCCGGATAGACGTAGTAGAGGAGTTCGCCGGACGTCGAACCCTGCGCAACCCACCCGGTCGTCATCGAATCAGTTAGCGATCCGAGGTTTTGGAAACGGAGATCTCGAAGCAAGCCGGATCGTGGAGACGTCCCGCCATGCGAACATGATCGAACGGTAGCCTTGGGCATCTCTACCCGGCTCTTCGATCGTCAGATTTTGCAACCACGAATGAAATCGGCTGTGGATCTGGAACCCGACGTCGGAGCTGTTCGCGTACAGCCTGGCGCGTTGGCCGCCGCGCGAGGCGGTTTCGTCGCCGTACTGACGCATCCAACCGTCGCGCGCACAACGATAGATAGTGCAGCGCTCGCGCAGCAGCGCGCCGTCGACCCACTCAAGATTCATGCGCCAAATTCTGACAGCACGAGTTTCCTGGCGATTGTCATCTGAGAGTCTCGCCGTCCATCCCAGCCTGCGCGCATTACCGACGAGCACGCACGCGCGACCATGCCAATGACAGTGCGGGGGCGCCGCTAGAAGGAGACTCTGGACGTGATCGCCACGCAAACAGACTTCGGGCGTATCCGCGCGCCGAGACGACGGATTGACGGCGTCAGTGAACTTTCCTTGCCATTCGTTGGTCTGCTGCAATGGTGGGCAAGGCGTTCGGTCCCAACGGTCTAGTGATACTGGGCCTGGGGCAAATTGAACCCGCCGCGATAGTTCCAGTGCTCGCGAAGACCCCATATAAGGTCTGGAGCACTCGAATCTGGGTAGTAGCTCATGCCCTCACAATTTGAAGCCAGGTGTGCCCGCTGGCGGATGAGGAGCCCGGGTGCCAGAAATATAGATTGCAGTCGTTGCTTGGCTGGTTGACGTCAGCTGCGAACCACCAGTCGCCATTATGACTTAGCACCCCGTTTACATTCTTGTAGGGGACGCTCACGGCCTGGCTTGCCACCGCAACATTGCCGGCAGTGATGAGCGTCTTTGTCGTGGTAGAGAGATCGAAGCGAACTGCCGCCGTGGAATTAGCGCTGTTGAACTGCCCGGTTACTAAGCCTGGGGCGCTAGTTGAGTTGTCGACTGCCATTGTCGAAAACGTAGCTAGAGTCGAACCAGAGTGGTTGGTCAACCGTCCCACCTCCGGCATTATGAATCCGAAGTTTTCCGCCTGGTAGGAGCCATCCGACCGGCGCCCAACGGCGCTCCCGGCGCTAGTGATCCTGAAGATGTCGCGCATATCGAATACGTGAACCGCCTGACCTCCCGGAGAAGCGGGAAAGTGGGAGTCGGCGACGTACAGGTAGTTGCCGTACCAGGCAAGTCCACCAGACTTGCCGGACAACAGATCGTACTGTTCCGACGCGGATGTTGGAAGGACGAGCAACACCTTTACGTACTTGTTCGGCTGCGTGGAGTCCCAATCCACAAACGTGACCCACATGTCCCGGAAGTTGGAATTACTGCACGACTGGGCACGATCCCAAGAAACCGCGACAACTTGGATCCCATCGTAAGTGCTTCCCGTCGCGTCACGCGTCGTCGTGATTCCCTGGGGGTAGACATCTGGTGTTGTGTCTGTGGAAGTTGCGCAGTGCGCTGTTGTATCGCCTGAATCAAAGCAGAAGCCCCCAAGGGTTCCAGCCAGCTTCGCGGTGTCCGTGCTGCCGTCGGACCGAGGAATACCGCTGTCGCAGGTAGTCAAAGCGGCGCGATCGTGGTTTGCAATGTCCATGACCTGGCTCAGACTCCAAGGAGATCCGAGCCCGGTCTGAATTGCCGCGATTGCGCCTGGATTCAACGAGTAATTGACATCTACGGAATACTTACTCGCCGTGAGCAGGCTTGGAACTAGAACAGTTGGGGCCGCGACGGCCGGACTGACCTGCAATCCCGCCACGATCAAGGCTGGAACACTAATAGACGCAAACAGCCTTCGTAGGCGGCTCGCTTTGGTAACGCAGTGTGTCATGGCGTCTCCCGGATTTGAGTGTCGGAGGGCTGTGCTTGCGTTTGCCGTACTCGTCCCAGATAAAGCATGGGCGCACCGTTGGACTATTTTGATTCGGAGTTACTAGTCGTACATGACAGCCCAGTGCGGCGCGGTTTCAATTGTGGGACGTGCTGCTGATACCGCCTTGTGATCGGGTCCAAAACAAGGTCTACCGCGACGGAGTACTTTCGTCCACCCCAGGAGGCCCGCTGCAACGGATGGATCACATGTTGACGTGCGTCGCCACGCCACGTCCTCGTGCTAAGCAGGCCATCGGAGAGATGTGGCGCCTTGCGGATTCGACGACCGGACGCAGACAAAGCCATGCCACGGCCTATCGGCTTCGACTTCTCACTCCGTTGTTAGGAGGGTCGAGTTTGAGTTGGCCAAGGCGCCCGTTGAGGTCGCGCATGACGATCCAGGTTTGGTCGTCGGCGGTGATGCTTGCGCCGGGTGGGTTGAGCAGGATGGGCGCTACGTTCATGGCTGGCGCAAGAGCTAGATGACTGCCTCCTATTGACAGGCACAAGGCGTTGTGTACGGTTCCCGTCTGCGCGATGCCGACAACGTCCATAACGGACATGGATGGCACGAGCGAGCCGTGCCCGCCGACTCCAGCAGCGCAACATTGTGCGGTTCCGGCCCAGCGCAAGGCGTTCGCACTCACTGCAGACACGGCCGCTCCGCAAGCAACGGGAGGGCGCCGTGGCTTGTTTGTGCGACCAACCTAAGGAGCAGTGAAGACAGAGACATCACCGGTCACCACGCGGTGATCCGAACAGCTACCGGCCACGTATTGCGTCGTAGCTGGAGCTTCTGGACAGTTGATCGGGATTGACAACGCGTCCGCGCTGAATGCTGTCGCACTAGACAGCTCGTCAGTGCGCACGAACGTCAGATCGATCTTCGCACACCCGCCTCGGTCGCTAGCAGAACAAGTTGACGATGTTGCGCACGACGTGGAAATTTCGGTACCGGTAGAACTCCACTCACCATAACCAGAGCAACTCGAGTCTTGACTATCTAATTCGGTATATTTTGATCCGAACGTAGAAAGTCGCGATGCGTTCGGCTGGGTGTTGAAATCGCCGGAGATTATAACCGTGTCGCCATCGGCACGGTAGTTTTCAATCTTGCTTAAAACAAAGCTTATTTGACTTGCAGCCTCGCTACCTGCTGTGATGTGAACCCCGCAGAAACGCACATGCGGCTTTGCGACGAGCGGCGCACACACCAGCCAATGCCCATTATAAGTGCCACTAGTGGGTAGGCCCCAGTAGTCGGCTGTCCCGAGCTGCGCCTTACTGAATATGCCAACTCCGAAAGTGGTTCCTGAGCCGCACCCGGGGGCGTCGCTGCTCTCCCCTCCGAATCGCGCATAGCTCGTCCCCGTGGGCCATCCAACCGAAGCCAGATCAGATGTAATTTCATGATACTGGTTAGAACAGAGCTCCTGAAATGCGGCGAAATCTATGTTGCGATCTCCGGCGATGGAGCCGACTGCATCGCTAATCATATTTGTCGTTGTCGAGCCACGATGAAGCTGGTCCCCGGCCACGTTCCATTGCCAGGTGTTGTAATGCGCCGATGGACGTGCAGCTTCAGCGCTGGTTATTTGAGAGGCCGCTAATGTTGGCTGGACTAGAAACACAGTGACGGCCGTCGCAAAAGCTGCCCAGTGGGGCGTTCTCGAACGAGAAATCATTGAACCGGCCTTATCTCGATCACCATCGGGTGAGGGCAGCGGATCGGAGCGTCTTTTCTGTCATTTAGCCACGTGGCCTTCTGGTAGGCACTGAGTCACACCAAGGTCTGCCAGCGCGCCACCTTTGAAGTACGCACGCTAAGCCGGTAGCTCAGGAATGTCTAGGGTCGACGTCTGGCGCATTGCGCCGCACTGAGACACCAACTCAGCTTATGGTCGTGGCGATGAAACCCCGACCGTTGTCGCTGCGGGTGATTGAACCGCCCCGGCGTGTCCGGAGACCGCCCACCAGACCCGGGGCGCTTCAGAATGTAGAGGAGGAGCGGCGTGGAACCAGCTGCCTTTTCGATCAGTTCGGCTTCCTCGGGTGAATCGGATGCGTATGCGCGCGCTGCCATCTGCCTCTCGATGGAAGAAGTTCGGTGACTTGGCGCCTAGCGAGTCGCAAGGGGTGCTGGAGCTACCAAGTGGATCTAGCCTAGCCAGCTTCCCATGGAGGCTGATGCCGGCGACCTAGCTCATACCGACGCAGACGGCTCCGCCTGACCGGGCACCTGCTCGGGGGTGCGGGCGAAGCGAGGCAGCAGCGGTGAGATCAGCAGCAGTACGACCATCGCGCCGATCTGCACGATCAGCACCCGGGTGAGCGCGTTGTGGAAATCGCCCTGGCCGATCGAGTCGAAGAAGATGGTGCCCAGCACCGCCACTCCGATCGAGGTCGCCAGCTGCTGACCGGCATTCAGCACACCGGAGGCCGAGCCGGTCTCGTGTTCGGCCACCGAGGCCAGGATGATGTCGAACATCGGAGCCACCGTGAGCCCGAGTCCGATGCCGGCGACCAGCAGTCCGGGCATCAGGCCCAGGAAGCCGACCGTGCCGTGCCCGCGCAGCGCCAGTAGCAGCAGCAGCCAGCCGACTCCGCAGACGGCGGTACCCGCCTGCAGGGTGACGCGACCGAACTTCGGGCCCAACGCCGCACCGGACAGGGTCGCGCCGATGATCAGGCCGACCGAGAGGGGCACCGTGCACAACGCGGCATGGATGGGCGTGAAGTTCTGCCCGATCTGCAGGAACAGGGTCGCGCACAGCAGGGTGCCACCGAGGCCGGCGAAGAACAGCACGGCATAGAGCAGGCCCGCCGAGTAGCCGCGATGAGCGAACACGCTGGGAGTCACCAGCGGCGCCAGCCCGGTCCGGTCGCGGTGCCGCTGCTGGAAGGCGAAGGCCACCAGGAATCCGATCGCGACGACCATGCTGACATAGGTCCACCACGGCCAACCCGACTCGCGGCCCTGGATCAGCGGGTAGACCAGCAGCGCGGCGAAGGCGCTGACCAGGACGGTCCCGAGCAGGTCGAGCCGGGTTCCATGGTCGCGACGCGACTCCGGCAGCAGCTGGATCGCGGCAACGATGGCGGCCAGGCCGATCGGGACGTTCACCAGGAAGACGAAGCGCCAACCGCTGTTGATCAGGTTCCAGTTGATCAGGGCACCGCCGATCAGCGGGCCGAACACGGTGGACAGGCCGATCACCGGTCCGTAGACGGCGAAGGCCGCCTGCTGCTCCTCGGCCGGGAAGATCTCGCGGATGATTCCGAAGCCCTGGGGCAGCATGAGCGCTGCGAACAGGCCCTGGATCAGCCGTGCGGTGATCAGCACACCGACCCCGGGCGCCACGCCGCAGAGCAGCGAGGCGGCCACGAAACCGAGGGTGCCGACGATGAACATCTGCTTGCGGCCGACCATGTCGCCGAGCCGGCCGCCGGTGATCAGCCCGACCGCGATGGCGAGCGGGTAGCCGCCGACGATCCACTGCAGTTGTGCGGTGGAGGCGTGCAGGTCGTGCGAGATCATCGGTGCGGCGACGTTGACCACGGTCGAGTCGATCAGGTCCATGCACTCCGCGGCGAGGACGATCGCCAGGATCAGCCAGCGGCGCTGATAAATCAGCGCGGCGATCGGATTCTGCTCGTCCCTCTGAACGTCACTCGTCATGGCGAATACTGTTTCAACAGCACAACGTTCGTGTCAATCCGGCATTGTGCGCCGCAACGCTGGACAGCGGCAGCTGGCTTCACACCCTCGCGAGTCGTATCCGCGGAGCCATTCTTGCCGGGCGAACGATGTGATGTCGATTACGAGGTGGCGTCTGATCCGCCAGCAGCCACTGTCCGTTACGTGGCATAAGTAAAGGTTACCTGAGTTATTCGTGTTTACGAAGATCTAGGCAATGCCGTGCCGGTGCCCTGAACGGCTGCTCCTGCAACCAGATCCCGCACCTGTTCTACGCCTCGCACCAGCCGGACTACCGGGTGGTGCCGCGCGGCACCCCGATCGCTCTGGTGGGCATCACGGCTCCCGGCTCGACGGCGAACTTCGGCGTCTACACCTCGGCCAGCACCCTGGTGAAGACCCACTCGACCCAGCCGTCGCAGAGCAACTGCGTGATCAATGAGGGCAGCGAGTACATCGACACCAGCGATCTTGCGCCGGGCTACTACTACGTGTGGGGCTCGTACTGGAGTCTCACCGACTACTACAACATCGATTACTACTATTCCCACCCCTACGGCGTGCACAACCGGTTCGTGGGCACCTTCGAGATCGTCTAACCGCGCGGGGGGAATGCCGGACGGCCCGGCGTTCCCCCCGCCGGTCGCGTGATAACCCAGCCGCCGACCCGATAGGTCGGCGCCGCGCGTCGTTCACGTTGCCGTCACTGCGCCGTCGTCGCCGGGCCGAAGCCTTACGCCGTTATGACGTACGAGGGCGGGGGCGATGGATCAGTTCGTGGTCGAGAGAGCGGCCGGGCCGGCCCGCAGCCGGTTCGTGCTGCTGGGCGACCAGCCGCACCGGGTTGCCCGAGCGGGCGCAGAGCCAGCCCCGAGCCGGGTCACCTGGCGGCTGGTCGCAGCGAACAACCGGCCGATCGGACAAGCAGCCGGTGTCTTCGCCACGGTCACCGAGTGTGCATCGACAACATCACCCTGCTGAGCGCCAGGGTGACCCAGGCCAGTGTCTCGGTGGTGTTCCATCCGGCCTCCGCGTCCTCGGCCGGCTCGCACTGGAGCTGGTCGGTCTCGCTGATCGACCAGGTGCTTGCCGGGTCGAGTCGCCGTTACCAGCGCCGGATCGAATGCGAGCGGGCGCTGCGGCATTTCCTCAGCGCCGCGCGGACCACCCCGCTGCCGACGGCGGAGGTCCGGCGGATCGGCCAGCGGTTGGGGACGTGCCCGGCGTGAGCGGACCGGCGGCCGGACCGGATCTGACCGGGTCACACTTTCAGCTCTACCGTGCCTCGACCAGTTCACCGGTGCGGTGGCGCCTGCTCGGTGGTAACCACCGGCCGATCGGGCGTAGCCCGGTGGACTTCCCCGATGTCGCCGGCTGCCTGCGATCACTGACCGAGTTGCTCGGCCAACTGCCCGAACTGGACGGCCAGATCGCCAGGGTGCCCGGCAACCTCTGGGTGTGGCGGCTGAGCCACCATGGCGTTGAGGTGGCGGTGGCAGCCCACACCTATGACCGCCAGATCCGGTCGATGCACGCGCAGTCGCAGTTCCGGCTGCTGGCGGCTGGGGCCCGCATCGATGAGCCGGTCATGGTCAGTGCTACCCGCCGATGGCGGTCGCTGCCCGGCCCGGGCCGTCGCGAGCCGGTTCGATGAGCCGGCGATCACGGCCCGTGCGAGGTATCGCCTCGTTCCGGACGAGTCAAATCTGCCATCCGTACATCTGGGCCGTGGACGCTCTGGCTGGCCGCGGTTCCAGCCGGCCGATCGGAACCGGGCCACGTCGAGGAGAGATGTCGTGACCGCACTGACGAGCAACGCCGACCCGGGGTCGGTCCGCTGGCCGGCCCAGCCGGCGGCCCTCGAGGCGCACGACGTCTCGGCCTGGTTCGGCTCGACGAAGGTGCTCGACCGGGTCTCGCTGACGATGCCGGCTCGGACGGTCACCGCGTTGATCGGCCCGTCCGGCTGTGGCAAATCGACTTTCCTTCACATTCTCAACCGGATGCACGAGTCGGTGCCATCGGCCAAGCTCGCCGGTCGGGTGCTGTTGCAAGGCCAGGACATTTATGACGCAGGCCAGCGGGTGACCCTGACCCGCAAGCGGATCGGGATGGTCTTCCAGAAGCCGAACCCCTTTCCGGCAATGTCGATTGCCGACAACGTCACCGCCGGCCTCAAGCTCACCGGAACCCGGGTCTCGCGTGCCGACAAGGCCGATCTCATCGAGCGGTGCCTCAGCCGGGGCGGGTTGTGGAACGAGGTCAAGGACCGGCTCAGCAGTCCCGGAGCGGCATTGTCCGGCGGCCAGCAGCAACGGTTGTGCATCGCCCGATCGCTTGCGGTCGAACCCGACGTGCTGCTGATGGACGAGCCGTGCTCGGCGCTGGATCCCACGTCGACGTACCGGATCGAGCAGACGATCGCCGAACTCGCCCCCGAGGTGACCATCGTGATCGTCACGCACAACATGCAGCAGGCCGCGAGGGTCTCCCAGCAGTGCGCGTTCTTCCTTGCCGCGCAGGGAACCCCGGGCGTGATAGTGGAGTCAGGTAACACCGAACAGGTGTTTCAGAGCCCGCGCGACGAGCGCACCTCCGACTACGTCAACGGCCGGTTCGGCTGAGATGACGCTGATTCGCAGCGCCGCGGACGAGGTCGTCGTGCTCGACACCCCGCGCGCACTCGATGCCGGTTTGGCGCCGTCGGACCGGTGGTTCCGCGGCGCGGTCCGGGCGATCGGCATCCTCGTGCTGGTGATGACCGCCGCGATCGGTCTGTTTCTCGGCTATCAGGCCGTTCCCACCCTCGGTCACTACGGTTTCGGCTTCTTCACCGAGGCCAACTGGCTGCCCAGCCAGGACCGGATCGGCATCGCCGCGGTGCTGGTCGGCACCATCGAGGTGGCGGTCATCTCGCTCGCGATCGGCTTTCCGATCGCACTGCTGACCGCGCTGTTCATCAGCGAGTACGCGCCGGCCGGGCTCAAGCCGACCCTGGTCGCGCTGATCGATCTGATGGCCGCGGTGCCGAGCATCATCTATGGCCTCTGGGGCGTCTTCGTGCTGCAGCCCAAAGCCATCTACCTGTCCCGGTGGCTGAGCCAACACCTGGGCTGGGTCCCGATCTTCAAGGTGGACACCGATCCGAACGCGGCTTCGTGGGCGCAGTCGAAGTACACCTCGTCGGCGTTCATCGCCGGGATCGTGGTCGCGATGATGGTGATCCCGCTGGCCTGCGCGGTGATGCGCGGGGTGTTCGCCCAGGCGCCGATCGGTGAGCGAGAAGCTGCCTATGCCCTCGGTTCGACCCGTTGGGGCATGATCCGTTCGGTGGTGCTGCCGTTCGGTCGAGGCGGCATCATCGGCGGCACGATGCTGGCGCTGGGCCGCGCCCTCGGTGAGACCGTGGCGGTGCTGATGATCATCGCGACCGCCTATGACATCAAGCTGAAGATCCTGACCTCAGGCACCCAGACCATCTCGGCGCTGATCGCGTCCCTGTTCGGCGAGGCCACCAAGCGGCAACTGTCGGCGCTGCTGACCGCTGGCTTCGTGTTGTTCCTGATGACACTCGGCGTCAACACGGTGGCGGCGATCTTCGTCAATCGCAGCCGCAGCGGTGCCGGGACCGACGCGTGAGGAGTCGCCGATGACCACCCTGCAGGAGCGTCCGGACGTGCTGGACGAGCCGATGCCGGCCACATCGGTCGCCGTCGGCCGGCCGCCGGTCGAGCCGGCCGATCAGCCGCGGATCGTCGGTGGCCGGACGCTGGACGAGCGCGCCTCGCTGCTGTGCTCGGCGGCGGCGTCGCTGGCCCTGGTGTGGTTGATCTACCTGGGCATCCTGGCCGGCAGCGGACTGCTCGGGTTTCTGGTCTGCTGGTGGTCGGCGTTTCTCGGGCTGTACGCGCTGGTCAGCTCGCTGGCCAACCCGCGTCCGGTGGTGCTCGACCGGGTGGTCGCGGTGGTGGTGACCAGTGGTGCGGCGGTGGTCGGGCTGGGCCTGCTCAGCACCGTCCTGCATGTCTTTCACCGGGGATGGCCGGCGCTGCAGCACCTGAACTTCTACACCCAGGACATGTCCGGGGTGCGGCCCACCGCGCCGCTGACCGAGGGCGGTGTCTCGCATGCCATCGTCGGCTCCGGTATCGAGATCCTGATTGCGGTGGCCGTCTCACTCCCGCTCGGGGTGGGCACCGCGGTATACCTGACCGAGGTCGGGGGACCGCTGTCGCGCACCGTCCGGACCGTTGTCGAGGCGATGACTGCCCTGCCCGACATCCTGGCCGGCCTGTTCATCTACACGCTGCTGATCATCACCCTGCACTGGGAACGGACCGGTCTGACCGCGGCACTGGCACTGGTCGTGACGATCGTCCCGATCATCGCGAGGTCAGCCGAGGTCGTGCTGCGGGTGGTGCCCGGCGGGTTGCGCGAGGCCAGCCTGGCCCTCGGCGCGTCGCAGTGGCAGACCGTGCGCCGGGTGGTGCTGCCCTCGGCGCGCTCGGGCCTGGCCACCGCACTGATTCTCGGGGTGGCCAGGATCGCCGGTGAGACCGCGCCGCTACTCATCGTGTCGGGCGCGTCGACCTACTTCAACGACAACCCGGTGAACCAGCAGATGAACTCGTTGCCGCTGTTCATCTTCTCCGCGGTCCGCAGCGGCCAGACCACCTTCATCGCGCGCGGCTACGGCGCGGCGGCGTTGTTGCTCGGTCTGGTGTTGACGCTGTTCGTGATCACCCGGGTGTTGGCCCGCGACCGGCGGCCGGGCCGATGAGTCAATCCGATCCACGATCTGTGAGGACATCTCATGCGTGACAGCACAAACCTGATCCGGGCGGCGGCGGCCGCACTCGGCGTGGCGCTACTGGCCGCGATCGTGGCCGGCCAGCCGGTGGCGGCCGCACCGGCACACGACACCATCCAGGCCAGCGGGTCCTCCTGGGCCGCCAACGCCGTCAACCAGTGGGTGGCCGACGTCAAGGCCTCGGGCCTGCGGGTCAGCTTCACCTCGACCGGCTCGGCGCAGGGCCGCAAGGACTTCGCCTCCGCGGTCACCGACTTCGCGATCAGCGATATCGGCTACCAGGGCAGCGATCCGAAGTCCGGCGAGGCCGATTCGTCGTCGCGACCTTATGCCTACCTGCCGATCGTCGGCGGTGGCACGTCCTTTCCGTACAAGATCCTGGTCGGCGGCAAGCCGGTGACCACGCTGCGGCTGTCCGGGCTGACCCTGGCCAAGATCTTCACCGGCGCCATCACCAACTGGAACGACCCGGCGATCACCGCCGACAACAACGGTCATCGGCTGCCGTCCAAACCGATCATCCCGGTGGTGCACTCCGAAGGTGCCGGCTCCACGGCTCAGTTCACCCGCTACCTGGCCACCATGTTTCCGGCCATCTGGACCGCCTACAACAAGAATCCGGCGTTCACCGAGTACTACCCGCACAGCGGCTCGATCACCGCGGTGTACGGCTCGGACGGGGTCATGAACTACATCAACTCCGCCTCCGGTGACGGCACCATCGGCTACGACGAATACTCCTACCCGCTCGGCCTGGGCATCCCGGTGGCCAAGATCCGCAACCAGGCCGGCTACTACGTGCTGCCCAACCAGTACAACGATGCGGTCGCGCTGACCCAGGCCCAGATCAACATGGACAAGACCTCCAAGGATTACCTGCTGCAAACCCTGGACAAGGTCTATGTCTATGGCGACCCGCGGACCTATCCGATCTCGTCCTACTCCTACGCGGTGATCCCGACCGACGCACAGGACCGCCGGATGACCACCCCGAAGCGCCAGACCATGGCCGACTTCCTGTTCTACTCCGTCTGCGGTGGCCAGGCTGCGATCGGTGCCACCGGCTACTCTTCGCTGCCGCTGAACCTGGTCAAGGCCAGCTTCGCCCAGGTCGCGAAACTGAAGCAGGCTGACCCTGCGGTCGACATCACCACCCAGAACCCGTCCAACTGCAACAATCCCACGTTCGACAAGGCACATCCGAACTTGAATCACCTTGCCGAGATCGCCCCCCAACCTGCAGCCTGTGACAAGCAGGGCGCCGGGCCGTGCGGGACGAGCGGCAGTACCGGTCCGTCGTCGGCAGGCGGCACCGGCGCCGCCGGTGGCTCGTCCTCGGGCGGCGCAGGAACCTCGGCCGGCGGCTCGGGAACAACCGGTGGCACCGCCGGCACGGCCGGTGCGAAGGGCGCGGCTATCGCCAAGACCCGGGTCAATCCTGATACCGGACAAGTCGAAACGGTCGCCGGCGGTACCGATGCGGGCAGTGCGGACGCGGTGGCCAACCCGTTGGATCTGGCAGCGGCGACCCGGTCGGGTAGCAACGGCCCGTTCGCGGTCCTGGCGGTAGCGCTGTTGTTGCTGGCCCTGATCTGCCCGCCGCTGCTCAGCCGCCGGCTGGCCCGGTCCAAGGACGCACGCTGATGCGCAGACACCCTCCTCGGCGGCTGGCGGTCCTGGCGGCGGTCATCGGTCTGGCCGCGTCCTCGCTGTCGCTGGCCACGCTGCCCCACCCGGCCGGCGCGGTGACACCCACAGGTGATTCGGCGGTGACCAGGTCGGTGACGGCCACCCGGACGCAGCCGGTGGCCGGCAGTGACGTCGCGGTCGACACCCGGACGGTATCGCTGACGGTGGCCAGCACCGCAGATCTGCGCGATCAGCAGAGCATCGCGGTGAGCTGGACCGGAGCGCATCCGAGCTCCAACACCTCGCCGGACCCGAACTCCGACACCGGTTACCACGCGGAGTACCCGATGGTGCTGCTGCAGTGCCGGGGGGTGGACACCGGCACCGTTCCGATCGCCCAGCGCGTGACGCCGCAAACCTGCTGGAGCCCGTTCTACGGTAGCCGCAGCCAGCTCAACGGCCAGGGCAGCGATTCGCGCGACATCGATTTCGGCAGCTACCCGGCCTGGCGGCTGGACCGCTACGCCGCGCCCGCCGATCGCGAGCAGTTCTCCGCCGAACCGGCGACCAGCGCGCCGTCCTGTCCGAACCGGAACAACGCGGCCGAGCACCGGCTGCCCTTTCGCGCCGCCGACGGCAAGCTCTATTACGGCGCCGGCAATTTCGCCGACACCTTCTGCGGGCCGCCACCGCCGGAGGCTGCCAGCTTCACCGGCGGTGACACCACCGCGAGCAACCTGCCCGACAACGCGACCTATGCGGCCACCGATCTCGACGGCTCGGGCTCGGCCGCCTTCAACGTGCGGGACGCGCTCACCAACGTCTCGCTGGGTTGCTCGGTTACGGTGGCCCGCTCGCTGGTGGCGAGCCCGGTGATGGGAATCAGCTGCGACGACGGTGCCGGCCTGCCGGCGGCCGATCAGCCGGTGGGCACCGCCGACAACCCGGACCTGCCGGCCCAGGCCGAGGCCGAGTGCGAGCGGCAGAACTTCTTCGCCCCGGGCAGCCTGCACGTGGACAACCCGCCGGAGAACTACGCGGTCTCCGGCGCCCTGTGGTGGAGTGCGTCCAACTGGCGCAACCGGATCTCGATCCCGTTGCACTTCGCGCCGCCGAGCAACGTCTGTGACCTGGTGAGCAAGAAAGTGCCGGTCAACATCTACGGTTCCGAGCTGCTGATCCAGGCCACCACCCAGTGGTCGGCGCAGTTCTGTCTGGACCGCAGCCGCGAACCCTTTCGGCACGTGCAGTACTCAGATGCCCAGGCCCGCAATCTGCTCACCCAGTCGCTGTCGACTGCGTCCAACAGCCAGAGTGTCGAGGCCATCTTCGACAGCTACCCGCCCAGCAGCCCCTACCCGAAGCCGGTGGTGCATGCTCCGGTGGCCGCCACCGGCTTCGCGATCAGCTACGCCATCGACGACAAGTCCAAACACCCCTACCAGCAGCTGAGGCTCACGCCCCGACTGCTGGCCAAGCTGCTCACCGAGTCCTACCCGGTTCGCTCGGATCTGCAGCAGCTCTACAGCTACGACGCGCCCTACTACGGCCCGCAGGATCCGCTCAGGCACAACCCGCTCAACATCACCTTCGACCCCGAGTTCATCGCACTCAACCCGGGCATCGAATCGAACTCCAACCTGGACACCGGAGCGCGCGGGGCGCTGCTGTCGGTGGGCAGCAATTCTGACGTGATGCGCGCGCTGACCACCTATATCAATGACGACCCCGAAGCCCGGGCTTGGCTGGACGGCGCCCCCGACCCGTGGGGGATGGTGGTGAATCCGAACTACCGGGGAATCAGCCTGCCGGTGGACACCATGCCGCTGCTGGACACCTATGCCTTTCCGGACAAGTACGGAGCCGACGGAACCTGCACCGCCAACATCGCCCCGGTGCCCTACCTGCCGCTGGTCGCGGCTCCCATCGCCCGGCTGTCCGACATCGCGCAGGCCGTCCAGTACGCGGTGCCCGGCGCGCAGACCCGGTGCTCGATCAGCGTCGATCCGACCGGCACCGGCAACGACTTCTACCAGTGGTCGCGGGCGCAACGGCAGTCCGTCGGCTTCAGATTCATCCTCGGGGTGACCTCGCTGGCCGACGCACGCCGCTACGGGTTGAACACCGCGGCTCTGCAGAGCGGGTCAAGCATCACCGACTACCGGCAGAAGTTCGGCAGCGGGGCCGGCCGCCGGTTCGTCACGGCGACCGACTCCTCGTTACGTTCGGCGGCAGCGCTGCTGAGGTTCGCCGACGACGCAGCGGGCTGGCCGGTGTCCTACGACTCGTTGCGAGGCCCATCCGGAGTGGCCGCCTATCCCGGTTTCATGCTGGTCTACCTCGACATTCCCACGGTAGGCCTGCCGGTCGCCGATGCGCAGGCCTACGCGGCCCTGCTGCGCTTTCTGGCCGGGGCCGGGCAGGTCAGCGGTGGGGGTTCCGGGCCGTTGCCCGACGGCTACCTGCCGCTGAACGCGGCGAACGGGTTGGGCGCACTTGCCGCCTACACCCTGAAGGCCGTCGCCACTGTCTCGGCGCAGGCCGGGGCCGGCACCAGCAACAGGCCGGCGACGCGTCCGACCGGCGGTTCGACATCGGCGTCGAACGGTGCTGCCGGCGGCGCCCGGCCGGGCGGCTCGTCGGCGTCCGCGGCGCCGGCCCGCACCGCAC
>JBPCPA010000168.1:0-4908 GCA_050999655.1 Jatrophihabitans sp. | reverse complement strand
CACCGGGTGAAGAACAACCTGCAGACGGTCGCTGCCCTGCTGCGGCTGCAGTCGCGGCGGGTGGCCAACGCCGAGGCGCGTACGGCGTTGGAGGAGGCGATGCGCCGGGTGTCCTCGATCGCCCTGGTGCACGAGACGCTGTCCTCGGCGATCGATGAGGAGGTGGCCTTCGATGACGTGGTGGACCGCTTGCTGGCGATGCTCGGCGAGGTCACCGGATCGACCGGCCGGGTTCAGCTGCAACGCTGCGGCACGTTCGGCGAGCTGCCCGCCGAGCTGGCGACCCCGCTGGTGATGGTGCTCACCGAGTTGGTCGGCAACGCCATCGAGCACGGTTTTGCCGGCACCGATGCGGGCTCGGTGGTGGTCAGCGGGGCCCGGGCCAGGGGAGGGCTGCGGGTCGCGGTCACCGACGACGGAGCCGGGTTACCCGCAAAGTTCTCGCTGGACGGCTCGGACCGCCTGGGCCTGCAGATCGTCCGGACGCTGGTCGACGCCGAGCTGGGAGCCAGCCTCAGCATCGGCGGCAACCCGGATCGCGGCGCCGCCGTCCGGCCTGGCAATGAACCTGCCCAGCCCGGCACCAACCCTGCCCGGTCTGGCACCGAGGTCAGCCTGCAGATCCCACTGGACCGGCCCAGCAGCTGAGTGAGGCCGCTGGGCCCGCGGGGCCTACTGGCGCAGCTGGGTCAGGACATTCGGGCGCGGGCGCGCGCATTGCGGCGCTTGAGGGCGCGTCTCTCGTCCTCGCTGAGACCACCCCAGACGCCGGCATCCTGGCCGCTCTCCAGCGCCCAGGTCAGGCATTCGGACATGACAGGACAGCGACGGCACACGGCCTTCGCTTCTTCGATCTGCATCAATGCCGGACCGGTATTACCGATCGGAAAGAACAGTTCCGGGTCCTCGTCGCGGCAGACCGCGCGGTGACGCCAGTCCATGGGGTCGATCTCCTCACTTGGTTTGACTAATTACCTGTCAAAGTCTGTTGCACCGCTACCCGTTACGTTTCGTAGCCGCGCTTGTGAATTCTTTCACGAGCTAGAGAGTTCTTCAAGGACCACATTCTGTCTATAAGCAACGTGTCCCAGAAATCCTCTGGCTGAGCACCAGGTCGCTGTCGTGTTGCTGCCGTGTTGTTTTGGTATTGCTGTCGTGCTCGCGTAGAGCCTTGCTCACTGAGCGCAACTGAGCAAGTGCAAATGGCCCGCGACCAGGGCTTGCTGCAAAACTGCACAGCTCGATCACAGGCGTATTAGTACATGAGTTCGATTAATAGCGTCGCGGTATGAAATGACGGTTAAATTAATACTTCCAGAGCACGTGGAACACCACGAAATCGAACATAGTCTCGTTCAGGCAACGCATCACCGTCTACCTGAAAGGGCAGTGGCTGATTTGCCCGTAATACGAATTCGGCGAGGTCGTGCTCGACCCGCGCGCCCCACCCGGGTCGCCGTCGCCCCGCCTGAGCCGTCGGGCGCCGCCCGGCCGGCACCGCTGACGGTGTCGCCGGCCGCGGCCCGATCATCCGGCCGGCAGCCCACAGCACGCCGGGCACGCCCATCCGGCTGCGGGCGTAGATGTCCAGGCCACCGTCGAAGGATGCCGCCGGTGTCGGTGACACCGGCCGGTTGCCGAGGAACGTCCAGGGGTCGCAGTTGTTCACCAGCGCCATGAACAGGTTCTCGACCAGTTCGCCGTCAGGCAACTCCAGGCTGATGGCCGGGTGCCGGCGGTCCTGACCGAAGAAGGTCCGGACGGCCGTGCGGACGTAGAGCGAGTGGGTGGACGTCCGCCCGCGCCGGCGGTGCGCCTCGACCGCGGCCACCACCGCGGCGTCATAGCCGAAGCCTGCGGTGAACAGGAACCAGCGCTCGTCGGCCAGGCCGAGCCCGATGTGGCGGGTGCGCCGGCTGGTCATCGCGTCGATCAACACCGAGGTCGCCTCGACCGGGTCGTCGGGCAGCCCGAGCGCCCGGGCGAAGACGTTGGTGGAGCCGCCAGGCACCACGCCGAGCACCGGCACATCCGGGTGCACCCCGTCGGTGAGCAGGCCGTTGACCACCTCGTTGACGGTGCCGTCGCCGCCGAGGGCGACCACCACGTCCACCCCGTCGCGCATTGCCCGGCAGGCCAGCGCAGCGGCATGCCCTCGATTGGCGGTCTCTTCGACCTCGAGCTTGGCGTCGGCGGCCAGCGCGTGCACCAGCACATCCCGCTGCCGGACGGTGGTCGTGGTCGCTCGAGGGTTGGACACGACGAGAACACGCACGGCGCTGACTCTACCGTTCAGGTCGAATACGCTGCCGGAGTGCAGGAACCGGAGCTGGACCCGATCGCCCCACCGACCATCCGGGCTGCTGCCGGCCTGGTGG
The DNA here is from genome assembly GCA_050999655.1 of Jatrophihabitans sp. Lineage (GTDB taxonomy): Bacteria > Actinomycetota > Actinomycetes > Mycobacteriales > Jatrophihabitantaceae > Jatrophihabitans_A. The sequence goes on along the minus strand of JBPCPA010000168.1, from coordinate 2,530 downwards.
CGCTCGAAGGCTTCGGGCTACTGGTCACCGCAGTCGTGCTGGGCGTGTTGGCTGTGGTGCACAGCAGCACCCGGTGGTGGGCGGCGCTGTCGATCGTCGGTTTCGCGCTGCTCGGCGCGCTGGTGCTGCTGCTGTGCGCGCGGGGGCTGCTGGGGCTACGGCCCAGTTCACGATCGCCGGTGGTGCTGCTGGAGTTGATCGCGCTGCCGGTCGGCTACTCCCTCGGCATCCAGGCCGGCCGGCTGGTGATCGCGCTGCCGATCCTGGCCGCCGCGCTCGGGGTGCTGGTGCTGCTGTTCACCCCGACCGCCCGCCAGGCACTGGATCGGGTGGTCTGAGCCAGCGCCTGCTCAGCCGGACACCTGCACGTCCGGCAGCTTCTCGCGCAGTTCGAGCAGGGTCTTGGCCAGCAGCCGGGAGACGTGCACCTGCGAGACCCCGAGCGCCTGCGCGATCTCGTTCTGGGTCTTGTTCTCCACGAATCGCAGCAGCAGCGCGGTTCGCTCCCGCTCGCCGAGACCGGCCAGCACCGGACGTAGGGCATGGCGCAACTCGACGTGCTCCAGCGCCGCGTCCGATTCGATCAGGCCGTCGGCGACCGTCATCCCGGTGGTCGAGTTCGGCACGTCGATCGGCACCGCCGAGTAGGCCCGGGCCGAGTCGGTGGCCTCGATGACCTGTTCCTCGCTCAGTCCCAGATGGCCGGCGAGCTCGCGCACGGTGGGCGAGCGGCCCAGTCGCTGGGACAGCTCGCCGATGCCGGTGGCCAGCTCGGCCTGCATCTCTTGCAGCCGGCGCGGCACCCGCACCATCCAGCCACGGTCGCGGAAATGCCGCTTGATCTCACCGGCGATGTTGGGCGTGGCAAAGGTGGAGAACTCCAGCCCGCGTTCGGGCTCGAACCGGTCGATGGCCTGCAACAGGCCGATGGTGCCGATCTGCAGCAGGTCATCGGCCGGCTCGCCGCGTCCGGTGAAGCGGCGGGCCAGGTAGCGCACCAGCGGCAGATGGATTTCCACCAGCGCGGTCCGCACCTCGTGCCGGCGCGGGCTGTCCGGATCGAGGGTGGCCAGCTCGGCGAAGAGCAGGTGGGTCCGATCCCGGTCGGGTCGGCTGCGGTCACTCATCAGCTGCGAGCGCCTCGGGTTTTGGTGAGGGTCACCTTCAGCCGCCCGCCGGCCAGCTCGGTACTCACGTCATCGGTCAGCGCGGCCAGCACCATCCAGGCGAAGCTGGTCTGATCCAGGCTGGCTGGCTCCGACCGGTCGCCGGCGGTGACCTCGACCGAGACCAGCACCTGCAGGGCGCTCGGCGAACCGCCGAACACCGCCGTGAGCGAACCGGTCGGGCCGGCGTGGGGCAGCAGCAGCGCGCTGGCCTCGTCGACCGCGATCCGCAGGTCATCGATCTCGTCGATGGTGAAATCGCGCCTGGCCGCCAGCGAGGCGGTGACGGTGCGCAGCACCGAGACGTAGGCGGGATCGGCCGGGACGGTCAACTCGACGGTGTCGGTGGAGGCGCCCCCGTCGGCCACAGATTCGGTCACGCGACGCTCCTGATCCTGGCCACGGATGCTGTGACGATGCGGTGCGCATCGCCTGCGGCTGACCGGCTGCCGACGATGCCGGTGGGCTCGATGATCATCCTGATCCGTCGGTGACGGTCTTGTCGAGATTCCAGCGCAAGATCGCCGGACGGCCGTGTTCGAAGCCCAGGCTGCACACCGCGGCGGTGTCCAGCCGGTAGTGCCGACCGGCGGTCACCGGCTCACCCAGCCAGCGGGCGGCCAAGCATCTGCTGGCGTGGCCATGGGAGAACACCAGCACCGGCGCCGGGCCGGCGGGCACCCGGGCCAGCAGCCGATCGAGCCGGGCGCTCACCGCCGCGCCGTCCTCACCGCCAGGCACCGGTCCGGTCCAGATCGTCCAGTCCGGGTAGCGCTGGCCGATCTCGGCCGAGGTCAGCCCCTCCAGCTGGCCGTAGTCCCATTCGGCGGCGTCCTCGGTCAGCTCGTCCGGGACGAAGCCAGCCAGCTCGGCCGTGCGCCAGGCCCGCTGCCGGGGCGAGCTGAGCACCAGGCCAGGTCGCTGGCCGCCCAGCACCGCCCGGATCAGCCGGCCGGCCCCGCGGGCCTGCCGCTGGCCTACCTCGGTCAGGGGTAGGTCACTGCGTCCGGTGTGCCGTCCGCTCAGGCTCCACTCGGTCTGACCGTGCCGGACCAGCACCACGGCCGGGCCGTCGCCGATCGGCAGCTGCTCCTGAGCCGTCGCGCCATCGTGGTCCGCGCGCCGCGCGCCGGGTCGATCAGCGCGCCGCGCGCCGGGTCGATCAGCTGGAGGTTCGGACACCGGCTGACCCTAACAGCGCCCTTGGCGGCCCGGGCGGCCTCAGCGCGGCCCGATCGAACCCGCCAGCGATCCGTAGACCCAGCAACGAGCGAGAGCCCGGCCATCCTCGGGGCCGGGCTCTCGCTCGCCAGGCATGTATGGCTGCCGAGGGACTTGGCGGATCAGGCGGCTTTCTTGGTCTC